>JBDNGG010000426.1:0-1805 GCA_041689405.1 Terrimicrobiaceae bacterium
CCAATACGTCGCGTTGGAATCGTTTTTTGGCCATGACGGTTGTGTTGCCGGGAACGCCTGCATTGATGAAGGATGCGTCCCAGTGGTTGGCCATAGAATAATCCTGGACGTTTTCCGAAAAAGTTTTCGTGCCTTCCCGGAGTGCGCTGGTTGAAGCACCAAAAAAGACAATCGGTCCATGGCTGATTTTCAAAGGCGTTTCGATGCCTAGTGATCCCTCATGAGCAGAAGCTTCTTCCGTGCGGGCTTCCATCGGGGTGTTGATGGCAGTGCCAAGAACGAGAGTTGCCGTTGCGGAAAAAATATTGGCTACGATTTTCATGTTTCAGTGGTGCGAATCAGCATTGTTCGGCATGGAGAAGGCAAGCCGCTTGATTGCCAATCAGGGAAATGTGTCATATCAGGATTTTGCGTCAAAGAGATTGATCCGGTAATGATTCATAACCACAACAGCGATACAGCCTCTACGTGTCGGGCATTCTTAAGTGGGGTGACATTGGCCTACCTGCGGCTCGTAATAACTGTCTGTTGGAAGTCCGCTCGCTGGTCAACGCATCCGGCAAAGCCCCCAGCGCGAAACAATGCTCGGATTGGAAGAAAGAGGTCGGGCAGCTTGTTACACGAATCACAGGCACCGTTTACGAATCATGAACAAACAACAACCTACCCTTCAGAAATTACCTCATGCTTTCGCGTCAGCATCAAACTGCATGGTCAAACACATGGTCGAGTGCCGCAAGCAGATCCAACTCACGGAACGTGCATTGCGTCGCCTGATCCTCGATGGAGACACCGGTTTTTTTGAAAATCGCCAAGATGGCTTCGGGGAGATTCGCGACGTCGTTCTGCCACCGGTATCCACACTTCTCAATGGCCTCCCGTAGGATCATGGAACATGCGGCAGCGTAAGCATTAGATGACGAGGTGGCTTGCGCGGTGACCAGGAGGTCCGTGTTTGAGAATCGGTCCAGATGAGCCATATGTTGTCCGGGAATGGTCGCGCCGATGGCGATGCAATAGGGCTGGCAGGCCGGCCATGAAATACCGTCCGTATAGTGATGATTTCCACAGGGAGCGCTGACCCATATGCCCTGCTTTCGAAGGGCTTCGAGCTTCTCATCAATCGGAGTGGAGACAGGTTCGCGGTGGCGCTCATCATCCAGGGGCGACAGATTGACAGCGGTTATATTGTATTGCTTATGATGATCCAGCACCCATTGGAGGGCTGCCGCCATTGACGGTGCCTCGCATTGGCCTTGCAAATGAACGGTGGTCACACATCGCACATGCGCCACAAAATTGTTATACGCAACGCCTCGGATACCGGCGTGATTTATGGAAGAGGGATACCCGACCGAGGTGCCATGATAGCCGGGCGCAACGGGAGAAGGGTCGTCATTTCCATCGATGCTGTTGTAGGTGGCGATCACCTTTCGACCCCAAGGCATCTCGACCTGCCACGGCGGAGCGGCGAGGTCGCATCCATCGTCGAGGATGGCCAGGCACTGCCCCTTACCCCACGTGAGATGATCGGAATACTTGCACCAGGCGTCGATGACCCGGATCTGGCGGAAGCTCTCCGTGTTGTGCGGTGTCGGTTCAAGCGAGTTCGCAACATCCTGTGGATCGATCCCCACCTCGTTGGAGACGGCCGCAGCAGCAAGACCCTCTGTGCTTGAGCGACATGTCATAGGACGCGCACTTCTTGGAGCGCAGCCGCGCCAATTTCCGTTGGAATCTGGTTCTGCGTCAGGTCGTTGCCGGACAAATAAACTCCAGTGGCTTCGTCGCAAACTTTCACTCCG
>JBDNGG010000427.1:0-13137 GCA_041689405.1 Terrimicrobiaceae bacterium
GTTCCACCAACTGTCATACCCCAAGACCTACTTCGGATGGCTCTCACTCATCCCGAAGGCGGGTATTCGCGGAACGTATTACGATAAGACCGTAACCACGGTGAACTCCCTAAATAGCGCGCAGGTGGATCAAATTGCGAATCTCCGGAATCTTGCCCGGCAGAATGATTTTAACTCCGAAGCCACAGGCAATCAAATCAACTCGCTTCAATCACAGCTCCAGTCGACGATCGACCCTGCCGAAGCCGCAGACCTGCAGGCCCAGATCGACACGCTCACAACGGTGCAACAATCGCAGTCAAATGCGGTCAATAACCTGCAAAATCAAGCGACCTTCCTCGAAGGAGGCGGCGCGGGATTGTTTGGAAGATCACTGGAGACGGGCCCCGCGACTTTCCGCCCGGTAATGAATCTAGGCCTCGAAGGGTCCTTCAAACTCTCGAAAAAATACGAATGGGTGCAGTTGAAGGCGCTGGGCGTAGATGGAATCCTGCATGTCACCCAGCCGTATTTCAACTACTCGTATGTCTATAATGCTGGCAAGGGGCGGGACGAGATTCCGCAGTTTGACCGTGTCGTTCCTGCGACCAATGTGCTTCCGCTTGATTTCCCGCAATTTGTCGCAGTGGACTCCATTGACACATGGAGCATTCTCCGCCTCGGTGTGCGCAACCGCCTCACAACCCGCCGTGGAGATCTCAACTTCTCGTGGTTCGAAGTGGATTCATTTTTCGACGTAAACATGGACAACCCCTACGTCGATGATGGTAGCGGTTCATTGTCCAACATGATTAATCGGATCAACTTCCAGCCTGTGCCATGGGCATCCCTTGGAATGGAGGCGCAAATGCCATTGATCGACGATGGATTCACGGATGTTAACACGTTCGTTTCGTTCATGCCGATGCGCGACCTCCTCTTGCAGGTGAGCAATCGATATTTGCAGGACAATCCGTTTTTTGCGAATAGCAACCAAACCTCCGGCTACGCTTATTATCAATTTAACTCCAATTGGGGATTCAGCGTGCAGGGCGTCTATGAAGCGGAGGACTCAACGCTTCTCCTGCAGCGTTACATGGTGCATCGCGACCTTTCGGCATGGACAGTGTCCCTCGGAGCAGAGGTTCGCGAAAATACGGGCCAAAATGCGGACACCGAATATGGACTCGTCATTACGATGTCCTTGAAAGACGCACCACAGCTTACGCTGCCACTGGCGTTCGATCCGGGTACCGGTCCAATGGGCAGCTCCTCAGAGTAGGGGCGGCAATAAGGTAAGCCCGGTGTGCGCCTCTGCTTTCGTGTAAGATAACTGGCCCAAAAGAACTGCCTCCCCCGTGGACATCAGGCGGTTGGTGTGGCATACTCGTTTTTATGCGGTATTTGATCATTGTAGTCATTGCAGCGGGAATCTCGGGCGGGCCGCTCGTTGCACAGGAGGAAATGTTGATCGAGCTCGAACAAAGCTCTCAGGACCACATGCGCGAGGAACTCGGCGTGAATGAAGTCACCGCGCCGCAGGTCCAGAAACTCATGGTTGACCTTGAAGCATTCCGTCCTCTCTCGATGGAAATTGTCGAAGCCAATAATCGTGATGCGTCGTTCTCCAATCGATTTCAAACGGCGCTCCATTTTGGGTCGTTAGTCGCCGATGGATTTGTCATCGTCATTGCCGAGCGGCAGCAAGACATCCAAGATATTGGCCGCGCGTTGATCCGCCAATCTCGCAGCCTTGGCGTTGGCGACAGCCTGCTGAATCGCTCCAAAAGCCTGATCGAGCTCGGCGATAAGGGAGACTGGATGAAGCTGCGCGAGGAACTCGTCCAGACGCAGGTGGAAATCGAAAATGCGATGATGCAACTCCGCGACGAGGAGATGGCCCACATGATCAGCTTTGGCGGATGGTTGCGTGGGTTTCAACTCGCGGTAAATAGCACCGCGGAGAATTACACTCCGGTCCGCGCGGAGGCGTTGAACCGGGTGGATGTCATGGATTACTTCATAGATCGGCTGGAAACGCTGAATCCCCGCCTGAAGCGCACCGAGCTCGTCACTCAGCTACTTGCTAAAATGAAGACGGTCCGCGCAATCGTCGCCCAGCGGGGAGGCAGTGCACCCACCTCGTCCGAAGTCGCGGAAATGCGGCAACTCGCAAACGAAATGATTGAAGCGTCAATGTCCCAAGTGGACGCCGAAGGCCGTATCATCCAGAAATCGCTGGAGTAGAACATGGCATCTCCAAAGGCACCTAAAGAGCAGGCATCCGGCGGCTCCCGCGCAATCCGGAATTCAGTCCGGGAGTTCAGTAAACTAGGTGACGCATGGCTCGCTGCCACCTGCGAGAGGGTTCCGGAATTCGGGAGCGAATTGGGGTACCAAAAATTTGATTTCCGCTTAAGTAGAAATTCGATTGCCGATCATGTCGCTCAAAATCGGTTGTGCACGGAGACGCTTGCTGCAATGGAGCGGTTGCCGAGCGTGGAATTTTCCGGTGATGACTATCTGGATCGCAGGGGATTTATTGCGATGCTCCGCACGCATGACCTCCTCGAGCGAAAGTTGGAACACTGGCGCACCAACCCGCAATGCCACATCAATAGCGCAACCCAAGCCGTGTTTGGGTTGATCATCAGAAACACAAAATCACTGCCCCGGGCACTCCCGGCAATTGAAGCCCGGCTCGAGGCCATGCCGGGATTTCTCCGAAATGGCGCCGCTTGCGTGCGAAAACCAGTGCCTCTCTGGACAAAACTTGCAGTGAAATCCTGCGATGGCGCAGTGGAATTTTTCCAAGGATTGGAAGAAGAGCTGTGCCAGATTTCCGCAGATCCTCACGCAACTAAGAAACGCATCGATCAAGCATGCAAGGCCGTCAAACAATATGCGTCCGCGATTCAACGCAAGCCGCCAGGCCCGAAAAACGGCTTTGCTATCGGCCGGGAGGCATTTGAATCCCTGCTCCGCGAGCGCCTAGGATTTGATCAAACCGTGCCTGAGATCGAAGCGGATGGATGGGCATTGATTCATCGTCTGGAGCGAGAAATCGCTGACGAGGCAAAGAAGGCAGGATTTCCCGATGCAGACGCAGCGTTGAGGGCCGGTCCCGAGACCTGGTCGCCAGATTCCGCGCTGATCGATATCTACCTCAACGTAACGCAAGGAATCAAGGACCGCGTGGTTGAGCTCGATCTGATGACGATGCCCGTCGCAGAATCTTTGGAGGTCTTGCCAGTGCCGCCCTTTTTGCGGCATCAGTTTCCGACCGCAGCCTACAGCGCTCCGCCGCCATTTGCCAAAAAGCAGCAGGGCATATTTTGGGTCAATGACCTCAGCCTTACCATTAGCGACCCTGCCAAGCGGCTCGCGGAGATCCGCCAACACTTTGGGGTCGAGCTGACCGCCGCTCATGAGGCATATCCCGGCCACCACTTGCAGTTCGCCATTCAAAACCGTCACCCAAGCAAATTTCGTCGCCTCTTTGCCCACGCGATTTTTTACGAGGGATGGACCTTGTGGTGTGAAAAAATGTGCGTCGATGATGGTATCGTTAACCTGCCCAATGTTCGCATTCGCCAGCTCCACGACGCTTTGTGGAGGGCATACCGCATTGTCATTGATTGCGGCCTTCACAGCGGAACGCTCACATTTGACGCAGCCTGTCAGCTCCTGATGCGTGGGGTAGGATTCACCCGCGGCAGGGCCGAGGGTGACGTGAATTGGTACACATCCTCGCCCACGGTCCCCATGAGCTATTTACTGGGCCGTCTGGAAGTAGAGCGCCTCCACACCCATTTCGTGAAGGGGGAAGGATGGACGCTGAAGCAATTCAACGATTGGATGCTCTCACACGGCGCGATCCCATGGAAATGGATCATGGATGCCAGGCTGCGGGCGAGTAAGTAGCGGTCACGGATCGTCGTTCGCACCCGCACGAGTGGAGTCCTCAGGCCCTTAGCCCAAGTTTCTTGCGAAAGGCTTGTGGCACGCTGGCTTTGCAGATGTGGTCGGTTCGCCCGTCGGAGAGCGGCACCCAGGTGGAGACCAAGCCGTGCGTGCTCAGGAGGCGTCGGATCGTTTTCCACTCCCGCGTGTCGCCGGCGGCTTCGAACTTTTGTCGCACCCAGCTCAGCAGATGGAAGGCTAGCACACTGATAAAAATATGCCCATCCACGCGGTCTTCAAGCTGGGGGTAGTTTGGGCGTAGTCCGAGCGTGCCCTTGAGGAGGGCAAAGCCGTGCTCCGCCTCAAGCAGCGTAATGTAAAGAGATTAGAGCTGTGTGGCATCGAGCGTTTGCTCGGACTTGAGCACGCAGTCGCCACAGAGATAGAGCGCGCGGGTCATTTTTTCCTCGTCGCGCACGACTTCGAGCGTTCCGCCGCTGTGCTTGAGGATATCGAGGCGGCGCACGCGCGCATGCTTTTTTTGGAGCTCTTCGATCTTGCGAACCTCCACCTTTTGGTCCGGCTTGCGTCCGCCGACCGGAATTTCGAGCCGGTCGAGCAGCATTTCCAAGGTTTTCGCATCGGCGATGTTGCCTTCGAACACCTCGCGAGCGAGGGGCAGGCCTTTTTTCGTCGAAGGCGATGATCACCTGCCTCGCATGGATTCGAACCATGACAAACAGATCCAGAATCTGCAGTGCTACCATTACACTACGAGGCAATTTGGGTCACCCATCCGAAGCATTTTTTGCAACGCTTTTTGGGATCTTTCCTAAACGGAGTGCTGTCGACTGGCCGTTTCGGAGGGGGAAGAGGTAACCTCTATCCGCCTGATTTGCAACCCAATTCGCGGGGGATGTTGACGACCCGGCGTGTGGATTCGTTTACCTGGCACAAGTGCGTTTCATAGCTGATACGGAAGGGAACCCTGCTCGCATTGCCACTTCAGTCGAAGGTAGGCGGCCCGACCGCAATAGAGTGTGGGCTTCGGCGCGACGAATATTTCGAAGGTATTCCGCGGGGCCGATTCCATGGCGCCCGACGAAGAGCCGGGTGAGATGTTCACGGGTGAGACCCACCTCGTAAGCAAGCCCTTTCACCGACAACGGCTCCCGAAACCGCGTCTCGCACGCCCGAGCAACTTCATCCACGGGATTTCTGGTCGAACCAACCGTCAAGTCCATCTCCCTCATCCACTCGATCATGAATCCATAAGCCTCTACGCTTCCCAAATACGGATCACTCACTGCACGCTGGGACGCCAATCTCGCCAGATGACAAAACCGGTGCGTGGCACCGCTTTCTTGACTCATTGCCACTACCGGGCCGAAGCGCCGGCGGAATGCTTGAAAATATTCGACGGCAAACGGGCCATATAAATTGATCCACGCAAACTCCCATGGCTCTTCACTAGAAGGCTCCCAGCGGTAGACGGTCTGCTCGGGCACCACGGCGATGAGCGCATGACCCGCCGGAACCGGAATCGAATCGCCCGCGACATCGAAGATTCCACAGCCCGACTGGGTTCGTTGAATGATCACAAAATTAACATCACTACGGTTATTATTATTCCAGAAATAATTGCGTGCAAATACTCGCTCATACGCGCATCCGAAAGGGATATCGATGATTCCAAACGAGTCTATTTTCATGAGCTATGTTTTCATATATCACAAAATAGATTTTTCGTATCACATCGTTTTACTTCATCGTCACCGTTTACAGGTGCAAAGTTAATGGTATGGCAAAATCCAAACTCCCTATCGCCGGCCACGCCGCTCATACGAAGTCCGCAGATCTCAACGCCCTTCCGGGAGAGTTTTCACGCCCGATCAAGATCACGCTCCTCGGAGCCGGCAGTGGTTTTACTCCCCGCCTCCTTAATGATGTCCTGCGCACCCCGGGCAACCGCGGTGGAGTCATCGCGCTGGTGGATATTGATCGCAGGCGATTGAAAACCATGAAGGCGCTGATCGAAAAATTGATCGCGCGACGGAAGGCAAAAAACTGGTCGGTGCTCGCCTCACCGGACCGTCGGTCTGTGCTGAAGGGCAGCGATTATATTGTGAACTGCATCGAGGTGAGCGGACTTGCCTGCGTGCGTCACGACAATGACATCCCTGCGAAATACGGCATTGATCAATGCATCGGCGACACGATTGGACCCGGCGGGCTATTCAAGGCATTGCGCACGATCCCCGTCTGGTTGGAAGTGCTGCAAGACGCGGAGCGGCTTTGCCCACAGGCAATCGTGCTGAACTACACAAATCCGATGAACATGCTCTGCCTCGCAGCGGCAAGGACGTCATACATGCAAGTTGTCGGGCTTTGTCACTCCGTGCAAGGTACCGGGCACCTTCTCGCGAAACGTACAGGCATCGCATACGACGAGATGGAATGGGAGTGCGCGGGAATCAATCACCTCGCTTGGTTCACCAGCCTCAAACATGGAGGGAAGGACCTGTATCCCCAATTGTTTAAAATGGCGCGCCAAGACCTCGCAGGCAAAGCGTCAGATCCCGAGGATGCAGAGGATCTTGTCCGTAAAGATATGATGCTGCACTTCGGAGCATTCATCACCGAGTCCAGCGGCCATCTCTCGGAATACCTTCCTTACTACCGCAAGCGCAAAGACCTGATCGAAAAATATTGCCGTCCTAAATATCATGGTGAATCCTCATTCTACGCAAACAACTGGCCAGAGTGGCGCGCGGCCGCCGATGCGTCGCGTGACGCAATGCTTTCCGGCAAAGAGCCTATCGATTGGGAGCGGAGCTGGGAGTACGCGAGCTGGATCATTGAGGCCCGCGAAAAGGATGTGCCGACGCGGATCCACGGCAATGTCCCCAATGGCATTGATTTTCAAGGGTCGCTGATCACCAATCTACCCGTCAACGGGTGTGTGGAAGTTTCGTGTCTGGTGGATCGCAACGGTGTGCAACCCACCCGATATGGCGCGCTCCCGGCTCAGATGGCTGCTCTTTGTGTTTCAAACATGTCGATGTTCGACCTTGGCGCGACGGCAGCCATCGAGCGCAGCAAAGAGGCCGCGATCCATGCGCTCATGCTCGATCCACTCACCGCCACGATCTGCTCGCCCGCGGAAATCAAAGCGATGGCACTGGAGATGTTTGCTGCAGAACGCGAGTTTCTGCCGGATTTCCGCTGAGTCCTGAATTTGCTGGATCGAGGACACATCCCGATCCAGTGAATTTCGACTTTGCATCGCGGTCACATCCCGCTTCCTTCGAGGGAGTGCAGGATGCAATACGATTTGATTGGCTGCGGTGCGGGGCGCGTGCGGCAATGATATCCTTTCAAGGCGATCAGGCCGAGACGCGGGCTGCGGCTGCGGCGGAGCACCTGCATCTTGCCCCACCGCATCGGATTCTGGATGCAACGCCGGCATTCGAGAAACTACTGGTGGAGTATGACTGTCAGGCCTCCTACGAATCCCACATCCCCGCATTAATCGAGTGGATGAAGTCGGCGGACCTTTCGCACGATCCGGAATCCAGATCCCATATTATCCCGGTCCTTTACAATGGAGAGGATTTGCAGTCTGCGGCGGAGCAGGTGGGCATGTGTGTGGATGATTTTATTGCCCTCCATCAAGCGCCGACCTACCGGGTGGCACTGATTGGATTCTCACCGGGATTTCCTTATTTGTCCGGATTGGATTCCCGGTTGCACATCCCGCGGCGGGAGGCACCCCGGCCGATGATTCCTGCGGGTGCCGTCGGCATTGGTGGAAGTCTCACCGGGATTTACAGTCTGCCGACTCCCGGGGGATGGAACCTCATTGGCACAACGTCCGTGTGCCTCTTTGACTTGGCCCGATGCGCGTATCCCGACAGTGAGGAATCGGCCTTTCTATTGCGAGCGGGAGATTCGGTTAAGTTCGTCGCCCGATGAATCCGGTTTTGAAAATCATATCGCTGGGAATGGGCGTCACAATCCAAGACCTCGGACGCCGTGGGTGGAAACGCTATGGGATTCCGCACGGGGGGGCGATGGATCGCCATTCCCTGCAGGTTGCCAATCGGTTGGTGGGAAATGAGGCCTCTGCACCGGCGCTGGAATGGATGATGCATGGCGGCAAAGTGCGACTGCTGCGCGATGCACGCATTGCCGTGGCCGGCGGGGGCAGCATCGCATCCCAGCTCACGGCGTGGCGGTCGGAACACCTTGCCGCCGATACGATCATCGAACTGCGACCCTCGCCGTTTGGTTTATGGAGCTACCTCGCCATCGAAGGCGGGATTGCGGAGCCCGCGCTTTTTGGCAGCGCGAGCGCCTATCCACGGGCTGGTATGGGGCGGATTTTGAGCTCGGGTGACGTTTTGTTCAGCGACTCCAGAGTTTCGACGCAATTGCATTCGGACTGGCCGGGCGGGCGATTGGCGGCGCGGGGCGACCAGCGTTGTTTCGCGGAATTGCCAGCCCTTGGCATGTGGCCGGGTCCTCAACGCGACTGGTTTCCTGCTGCGGCATGGATAACGTTACTGGATGCCAAATGGACCATCTCCCCGAGGAGCGACCGCACGGGGTTCCGGCTGGCTGGATCGCAGATTCCGGCGGCAGGGCGCGAGATGCTCAGTGAGCCAGTGCTCACTGGCTCGATTCAAATCCCCCCTGGTGGAGAACCCATTGTCACGATGCGCGACGGGCCTACGGTCGGCGGATATCCGAAGATCGCCATCGTGGACGACGAATCTTTGGATTGGCTTGCACAAGCTGCGCCGGGGGTATGTTTTCGGTTTAAAGCACTATGAAGATTTTCGTGAACGCCGATCTGGGAGAGGGGGAGCCCGCTGCCCGCACTCGAGCTCTGATGCAGACGATCGACCTGGCCAATATCTCGTGTGGTGGCCATGCAGGAAATCTAGCGTCGATGGAATTTGCTGTCGAAACCGCCCTCAAGAACAACGTCAAGATTGGCGCGCATCCCGGAATTGTGGACCGTGGCACCTTCGGCAGACATGCCACAGGCATCTCCGCCGATGCTCTTCAGATCCTGCTGGTTTCACAGGTTTCGACGCTGGCTGCGGTAGCTAATCGCGCAGGAGCGAAACTAAATCACATCAAACTCCATGGCACGCTTTACCATTTGGTCGAGTCAACGCCGCTGCTCGCAGCCGTATTTTTGGAAACGGTCGGCAAGTATTTTCCCAAGCTAACGGTGATTGCGCAAACGGGCGGTGAAGTAGAGAAGATTGCTCCTGCTGTGGGTGTAAGCGTCCTGCGTGAGGCATTCGCCGACCGGGGATATGATGCCTATGGCTACCTGATTACGCGCGGAGAACCGGGAGCAATCATCGAGTCGGTTGCGGCAGCAAAAAAGCAGGTCATTCAACTGGCAACCGTCGGAATCCTTGGCTTTGGAAAACCGGATACCATTTGCGTGCACAGCGATTCTCCGCAGGCGGTGCGAATCGCGCGGGCTGCGGTCGCCGCGGTCGCCTAAAAACCAGATGCATTCTCCCGCAGGTACAGGGCACAGAGAAGAGGAAGTTACAGATCCTATACCCGAGGTGGGAACAGCCCCGAACCCGGTATTTTGCAAAATAATTTTGTGCCTTCAGGCCTCAGCAGGAGTCTCTTCATTTTCCACCCGAGCGTTGTAACCTGAGCGCGAGCCGAAACCACAAACGCATTTTTACACCTCTGCAATTGGATCAGGCGTTGACGCGGGAGAGGGTCAAGAATACCTTGCTCTCAAAGCAGGGGAGCCACAATGGCTGAGAGTCTCGTCGTAAATGGCGAGAGACCCTTCGAACCTGATCCGGCTAGAATCGGCGAAGGGAGACGATGAATCCAAGCACCAGCCGTACCCAGTATCGCTCGCCAAGACCCGAAACCCGGGTCGGATGTTCTCTTTTTGCACTCGGTCGTTTCCGGATCCATCCGCACAACGCCCGATCATGATAGCACCAAAAGACTCCATCGAACCTCAAAGCACGGACCCTCTTCCCAACTCCACTCGCGTTTATGTGGCCGGTGAGATCCACCCCGACATCCGCGTGCCGATGCGTGAGATCGCGCAATCACCGACCCGCGCCTTTGACGGCCGCATCGAGGAAAACGAACCGGTCCGTGTGTATGACACCAGCGGACCGTGGGGAGATCCGGCATTTGATGGCGATGTTGAAGACGGCCTGCCGGGCGTGCGCAAAGATTGGATTCTTCGCCGTGGGGACGTCGAGGAGTACGATGGCCGCAGGATCGAAGCCCGCGACAATGGCTACCTTACGGAGAACCACGCCGAATACGCGGCAGGGCGGAACGAAGGGCTGCTCAGCCCGCTCAAGGCACCCATCAACGCCCGCCGCAAACCCCTCCGCGCCTGCAAGGGGCACCCGGTCACCCAGCTCTGGTATGCCAGGCAGGGAATCATCACCCCGGAAATGGAGTTTATTGCGATCCGGGAAAATACGCGTTGCGCTCAGATCGCCGACTTCAGCGACGACATCCTCCGCAATGATCTCGACAAACAACACATCGGGTCGTCGCAGCTCGCCTCCACGGACGCAGGCGCATCTGCCAGCTATACACCATCGATTTTTTCGCGCTTCCCGCAGCGTATTCCTGCAGAAATCACCGCCGAGTTTGTCCGATCCGAAATTGCTGCAGGGCGAGCGATTATCCCCGCAAATATCAACCACACGGAGTTGGAGCCGATGATCATCGGGCGCAACTTCCTCGTGAAAATCAATGCAAATATCGGCAATAGCGCCGTTGCCTCCAGCATCGAAGAGGAAGTCGAAAAAATGCGCTGGGCGACCAAATGGGGTGCTGACACAGTGATGGACCTCTCCACCGGGAAAAACATCCACGCCACCCGCGAATGGATTCTGCGGAACTCACCCGTGCCCATCGGCACCGTTCCGATTTACCAGGCCCTCGAAAAAGTGAATGGCAAAGCCGAGGATCTCACGTGGGAGCTATTCCGCGATACGCTTATCGAGCAGGCTGAGCAGGGGGTCGATTATTTTACGATTCATGCCGGTGTGCTGCTCCGATTTGTACCCATGACCGCCAGCCGAATGACCGGGATTGTTTCGCGCGGCGGATCGATTATGGCCAAATGGTGCCTCTCGCATCACAAGGAAAACTTCCTTTACACGCATTGGGACGACATTTGCGATATCATGGCGGCGTATGATGTGAGTTTTTCAATCGGCGACGGATTGCGTCCCGGTTCCATCGCAGACGCCAACGATAAGGCGCAATTTGGCGAACTTGAAGTGCAGGGAGAACTCACCAAACGCGCGTGGGCAAAGGGCGTGCAAGTCATGAACGAAGGCCCTGGCCACGTCCCCATGCACATGATTGAAGAAAACATGGCCAAGCAATTGGAGTGGTGCCACGAGGCGCCATTTTACACGCTTGGCCCCCTCACGACCGACATCGCACCCGGCTATGATCACATCACCAGCGGGATCGGCGCGGCGATGATCGGGTGGTATGGGTGTGCCATGCTTTGTTATGTCACGCCCAAGGAGCACCTCGGACTGCCAAACAAAAAGGACGTCAAAGACGGCGTGATCACCTACAAAATTGCTGCCCACGCTGCGGACCTGGCAAAGGGCCACCCGGGTGCGCAATACCGAGACAACGCGCTGTCGAAAGCGCGCTTTGAATTCCGGTGGGAGGATCAATTTAATTTGGGCCTCGACCCCGCGACGGCCCGGGAATTCCATGACGAAACCCTGCCTCAGGACGGCGCCAAGACGGCTCACTTCTGCAGCATGTGCGGGCCGCATTTTTGCAGCATGAAAATCACCGAAGACGTCCGGAGATACGCTGCCGAACAAGCAATTTCGGAAGAAGAAGCACTCGCGAAAGGCATGGAAGAAAAGAGCAAGGAATTTGTGGAAGCCGGAGCCGAAGTCTACCGCCGCGCATAGGAGAGAAAATGACAACGCACGGTTCCCCCCATTACGATGCGCTCATCGTAGGTGCTGGATTTTCCGGAGCAGTGATGGCGGAGCGACTGGCGTCCCAGCTAGGAATGCGGTCGTTGGTCATTGACCGCCGCAGCCACATCGCTGGCAATGCCCACGACGCCAAAGATGCAGCTGGCGTGCTCTTGCACATCTACGGGCCCCACTATTTCCGGACCAATTCGCAGCGCATCGTCGACTATCTGAGCCAATTCACCGAGTGGCATCCGGTGGAATACAAAATCCTCTCTTGGGTCGATGGAAACTATTGGCAGTTTCCAATCAATCTAAACACGTTCGAGCAACTAGTCGGCCATCCTGCCACCGAGGAAGAAATGCGGGTCACTCTAAATGAATGGCGCGTCCCGATCGACAAGCCGGCCAACTCCGAGGAGGTCATCATCTCCCAAGTCGGATGGAAGCTCTACGAGATGTTTTTTAAAAACTACACGCGCAAGCAATGGCGCCGTGACCCGAAAGAACTCGATGCGAGTGTGTGTGGACGCATCCCGATCCGGACCAACCGAGACGATCGATACCTCTCCGATTCCTTCCAAGCCCTCCCCAAGGAGGGATACACGGTGCTCATCGCAAAGATGCTCGATCACCCGCTCATTGACGTCCAGCTGGGCGAGGATTTCGAGAGTGTGCGCAAGCAGGTGCGTCACGACCGATTAATTTTCACCGGACCGATCGATGAATATTTCGGTCATCGTTTTGGCCCGCTTCCGTACCGGTCGCTACGGTTCGAACCCGAGACACTGCAACAGGAATTCTATCAGCCGGTGATGCAGGTGAATTACCCGAACGAGCACGATTTCACCCGCATCGTCGAAATCAAACATGCCACCGGCCAGAAAATTAACTGCACCACGATCGTGCGCGAATTTCCTGTCGATTTCGGCCCCGGTGCCGAGCCGTATTACCCGATCCCAGCCCCCGACAGCGCCGCTATCTACGACCAATATGCGGCACTCACCGAGCATGAAACCGGCACACACTTCATCGGCCGCCTTGCCAAATACCGCTACTACAATATGGACCAGGTCGTAGGCATGGCGCTGTCAGAATTCGACAAAATCCAACGCGCGTAACAGCCGATCCCATCCGATGGGACAAAATATTCCTGAAAATCGTGAAAATTCTGTCAAAAATCCGTAGTAGTAGCCGTGACCCATTTTAAACGAGTCAGGTAGTCGGGCTTCAGCGGATAATCTTGTCTGAGCAAGCGCTCCCGGTAAAACTGGTA
>JBDNGG010000428.1:0-3256 GCA_041689405.1 Terrimicrobiaceae bacterium
CTCACTCGCGCGGGCGGGCACGCCGGGAATTTGAGGAAGCGCTGGGGCGTGGATTGATCCGCTGGCATGCGCTGCCCTTCACGTTTCAATCAGAGGCCCTGGATGAACCCTTGTTGGAGGCGGCGCTCGGGTATTCTCATCGTCTGGATGAGCGGTTTGGGGTGCGCACACATGCTGCGAAAATGACGGATGTGCCGGGGCATACGCGCGGCATCATTCCGGTGCTTGCGGCGGGAGGTGTGCGTTTGCTGCACATTGGGGTGAATCCGGCTTCCCCTCCGCCCGAGGTGCCGCCGCTCTTTCGCTGGAGGCATTCGTCGGGGGCCGAGATCATCGTCTGTTACGAGGCAACCTACGGGGGATATTGCTCAATCCCAGGGAGTAATGAGGTGTATGCGATAGCCATGACCGGGGATAATGCCGGCCCCCCCGGGGTCGCGACAGTGGAAGCAATTTACGCGCGGATCGGGAAGCAATTTCCCTCTGCGACCATGAGGTCCTGCACGATGGAGGAAATGACGGCGGCCGCGTGGCGGGTGCGAGAGCGACTCCCTGTGGTGACTGCGGAAATTGGCGATTCGTGGATTCATGGATACGGGTCGGATCCGTGGAAAATGGGGGGCTTTCGAGGGTTGGCGCGCCTTCGTGCGCAGTGGGTGGGCGAGGGCCGATTTGATCCCGTCAGTCGGCAGGGTCAAATTTTCGACGAAAATTTACTACTTTCCATGGAGCACACCTGGGGGTTGGACGAAAAGACCTGGATGCCGAATGGTGCGCCGCTGAGTAAGATCGAGGATTGCTACCGCCGGGACGAATTTCAGCGGGCGCGACGCCGCAAGGCGTTCCGGCAGATGGAGGCATCGTGGGCTGAGCAGCGCGACTACTTGCATCGGGCCGTGGCGGCGCTCGGTCCGAAGGCTTTGCGCGACGAGGCCTGCGCGGTGCTCTCAGAGCTCACGCCGAGTCGCTCGCTGATCCGGAGCGGATTAAGGCCGGTGGATCTTCGTGCGGCGCGTCTGGGACGTGGTCGAGGCGCGGTGGCGGTCCGGCCGGACGGTTCGTTGCGCCTGCCGGGTGCGGTGGGAGCTTTTCTTGGAGGGCTGAGTTATCAAGTCTTTGGAGGCGAGGAGTATGATCGCTTCTTGTCCCAGTATGTATCAGAAGCCGAACGAGAGGGCATCTGGGCTCCCTACGATTTTGCAAAGCCAGGCATCGAACGGGTTCTGCGACGGGGACGGGTTTGGAAACCCCGGGTGGAGAAGGTGCTTGCCTCTGGAGACGGACGGCGACTCGTCATCCAGTCGGTTTTTCCGGAAGTTGCCACGCGGGATTTCGGTGCGCCTGGACATCTCCGTACAGTGGTTAACCTTGAGCCGGACGGCACTATCTTTTTCGATGTGCAATGGTTTGACAAAACGGCGTGCCGCATCGCCGAGGCGCTCTGGTTTTCGTTTCGTCCATCGGTGGCACCGGATGCCCGCTGGTGCCTGCACAAGCTTGGCGACCAAGTGGACCCAAGCGATGTCGTCAGCCTTGGAAGCCGCAGTCTCCATATCGTCCATGGGGGAGTCACCGCCACAGACGAATCGGGTGAGTGGAGCTTTGCCAGTTTGGATGCTGCTTTGGTCGCCCCCGGAGCGCCCGCCCTCCTTGATTTTCACAATCGCCTGCCCAACCCCTCGGCCGATGGAATTCATTTTAACCTCCTCAACAACACGTGGGGCACAAATTTCCCCATGTGGTATGAAGACGACGCGCGTTTCCGGTTTGTGGTAAAAACGACCGTTGTGTCAGGTGAAGGGGCCAGTCAGAGCGCGCTGCCGGGCCGCCCAAACTTTTGAAATACCTTACGCGGGCTAGTCCTGCGGACAGACCTGAAGGCTGGTGCGCATGGGATCTTCGCTGTTGAGCGCGGTGACTACAATGCCGACACGGTAGAGGTGAGGTGAGTTCAGAAGCTCAGTGTCTGGAAGATTTGTGACTGTTGCGGTGTAGATGCGCAGGGGATCGGCAATGGAAACCGGGCTGCCTACAAAATCAAAATAGGTCGTGGCACTCGGTTGACCTTTGAGGTCGGACAGGCGGGCCTGCTGCGCGTTCGCAGCAAGCTGGGTCATGATCTGCCGACCAACGGTGTCATTGATCGCCTGCCGATACGATTGCAGGCTGCCTGCAATCAAGGTTGTCATGGGGATGATCGCGAAACTCAAAACTCCCACAAGGCGATGACGACTTCAATCAGTGAAAAAGCTCTCTTCTTTTGCCGAACAGTCGGCTTTTCTCGCGAGCGCCGTGGTTCTGATGAGGGAAAGTTAATTGACGGTGTGATATTATCGCAGTATATCGCTTCTAATGCAAAGGAAATTTTTGAAATCTCCACGCCGGTGCCCGCAGCCAAATCCGGACTGGAATACAACTTTATGAAAACTCCCAATATCGTGATCCTACTCGCAGATGACATGGGTTGTGGCGACCCCGGCTGCTATAATCCCGAATCGAAAGTGCCCACCCCGAACATCGATCGCTTGGCGCGGGAAGGCATGCGCTTCACCAATGCGTATTGCCCGGACGCGATCTGCACCCCGACGCGATACGCACTTCTCACAGGCCGTTACTCGTGGCGCTCGGGGCGGGTTCATGGCGGGATGTTTAACTGGGAACCGCCGATGATTGCTGCGGAGCAGTTGACGATGCCCGAGATGCTGAGGCGCGCGGGTTACGTGACAGGAGGTTTTGGAAAATGGCACTTGGGAGCGGAGTTCCCGACGGTGGATGGAAACGCGCCAATCGGACAGTTCGCCCAGCGGCATCCGAACGATGGGGGCAATCTCGATTTCAAAACTCCCCTGCGACAGGGGCCGATGGATCGGGGTTTCGATGAGTGGTATGGGTTCATTTGCTCGAGCGAAAGCCTTGTCTATGATGGCCCATTTCCCGCCGCGACCATCGATGTCTATCCGCATCCCAAGGCGGCTGGAGTCGATGATCTCAAACACTTCGAGCTGGCTGATTACCTTCCTGAAGTCACCAGCCGTGCGGCGGATTTCGTACAGCGGCATCAGAAGAACGATCAGCCTTTTTTTCTCTATTTTTCCCCCTACGTTCCACATGTCCCTCTGGCCGTTCCGGAGGAGTTCAAAGGCCGGACGCATGGTGGTCCCTACGGAGATTATGTGGCCGCCCTCGACCATTATCTCGGCAAGCTGATCGAGGTATTGGATCAAAGTGCGGGCGAAACCTTACTGGTGCTTGCCAG
>JBDNGG010000429.1:0-1205 GCA_041689405.1 Terrimicrobiaceae bacterium
ACAACCTGCAAGGCAGGGTGAGACTGCGTGCAGACAGAATCCAGCGTTGCGGCCAGATACTTCGCCCCATTGTAAACCGGGATGCAGATGGAGACCGTGAGTGTGGACATAAACTCGGAGCGATGCTGGGCGGCGGCGGCCGGCTATTGACTACGGGTAGTGCGCCGATAGATACGGACGCCGCGGATGTCACGGGCCAGCTCATAATTTTCCGCTACGTAAGCGGCGATCTCTGGAATGTTCTCGTGTGCCTGCGTGGCTGGATCGTTCATGAAAAAGCTTCCTTCGGTAATAGCATCCACAAAGATACCGGGCTGGTTCTTTTTCAGATCGTCGAGATAGGTATTCAAGAAAAACTCGCGGAGGTGGTTATCATTGAAGATTGCTGAGCTGGTGCTGAGCCGGGTGGCCTGACGGAAACCTGTCTCAACGTGATACTCGGGTGCATAGCCCCAGACCGTGAGTCGGCGGTTCGAGTTGTGTCCCACATTCGCGATTGCATTGCCAACCGGTGTGTGCGGTTTGGATGCAGTTTTGGCCCATGCCCGCCCGTTTCCAGCCCAACCATTTGGTTGCTCCATTCGCAGCCCTGCCACCGGAAGGATCGTGATTAACACCATCAATCCGACGCAGGTCAGCTCATAGTTAGCAGCATCCCGTTTCGAAGTTCGCAACCTTCGAGCCCGCTGAACCAACGCTCCGGCAAGTCCACAGGGAAGTAGCGCTGCAAAAAACGGGAGAAAAATCAGGTAGTGTCCATAATCCCGTTGAGTGGTGAGCACAGCCGACATGGCCAGTGCCAGCAGCAAAAACGACACCGTCAAAAAGGCAACTTCTTGCTTTCGAAGTCGAAGGGCCGATGGCGTCAGCAACGAAGCCGTCGCAAGCAGCAAAAATACAACCCATCCAACGGCATAGGTCGTCGCATCTGAGGACTTCGCAAGCAGTTTGCCAAGCAATTGCCAGGAATTCACATCTGACAACCCTGAGGCCTGATACGCAAGCGCATTGCCAAGGTAGCTATTCAGAAAATAGTCGAAGACGCCACCGACTGCGAAGGTCAGGGCCAGAACTGCCGGGAGAACTACCGAAGCAGCCATCGTGATACCAGCGGCGAGCAAACGTTGACGAAAGCTAAATCCTCCCCGCAGGAACACAGCGGCAACAAGGAGAAGCCCCCCGAAGAGTGCCAGGTAGGTTCCTTG
>JBDNGG010000430.1:0-5248 GCA_041689405.1 Terrimicrobiaceae bacterium
ATTGAGCAATTGGTGCATCAGGAAAATCAAAACCAGGCAGCAAATCAGATTTCCGTAAGCCACAGCATCACCAGCCTGCGCCAGCTCACCGTCATTGACTGGAAGGATTTCGTGGAATCGCTCAGCCAGGTCGAGGCGACCCTGCGAACGGATCCGTCCGGCGTCTATCGGAAGCAGGATTTCTCCACCCGGGACAATTGCCGTCATTCGGTCGAGTCCCTCGCACGCCATGGAAAGCTCACCGAGCCAGAGGTGGCGCAGCATGTGCTGCAACTCGCAGCAGCCAACGCGCGGACTGCGGGAATTCAAGACCGGAAATCGCACGTAGGATATTACCTCATAGATAAAGGTCTGGGACAAATTGCCCGCCAAGCCGGAACTCGCTGGCCGTTGCGCGTGGCACTCCAGCATGGAATCAAGCGGTTCCCATTGGCTATTTACGCCGGTGGTATTACCTTCCTCACGCTCTTGTTCGGATGGTGCTTCTTCCAGCTTGCGCTGGGTCTCGGCGCGCAGGGCGGCATCGTTGTTTTTTTAACGATCACCTTTTTAGCCTGCAGCAGCCAACTGGCGGTTGCACTGATGAACTGGATTACAACCCTGCTCATTACCCCGCTTGCGCTTCCGCGATTAGATTTCTCCCATGCCATCCCTGCGGGGAACCGAACCATCGTGGTCATACCCACGCTCATCTCCAGCCCGGAGGACGTGCGATGTCTCATCGAATCGTTGGAGCTGCATTATCTGTCGAATAGAGATCCCCTGTTACATTTCGCTTTACTGACGGATTTCACCGATGCATCGGAGGAAACGCTACCAGCGGACAATCCCTTACTGGTGCTCGCCCGAGGCGGAATCGAAGCGCTCAACGATAAATACGCACCCACCGAAAAAAGCGTGTTCTTCCTCTTTCATCGTCCCCGCCGATGGAATCCCGCAGAGGGTAAGTGGATGGGATTCGAGCGTAAGCGCGGGAAGCTTGCCGAGTTCAACACCTTCCTTCGCGGCGGCTCGCTCGACTGCTTTTCCCAGATCGTGGGCGATACCAGACTCCTTTCTTCGGTCAAATACGTCATTACGCTCGACACTGACACGCAGCTCCCCCGCGACGTGGCCAAACGCCTGATAGCAACCATGGCGCACCCGCTGAACCGCCCGGAGTTTGATCCGGCCACCGAAACCGTGAGGGAAGGCTACGGCATTTTACAGCCCCGTGTTGGGGTGAGCTTACCGAGTGCGCGACGCTCCTTTTTTGTCCGCTTGTTTGGCGGTAATGCCGGCATTGACCCCTACACCCGCGAAGTATCGGACGTTTATCAGGATCTCTTTGGCGAAGGGTCATTCATTGGCAAAGGGATCTACGATGTGGATGCATTTGAACGATCTATGCTCGGACGCCTGCCGGAAAATACCGTCCTCAGTCACGACTTGCTCGAAGCCTGCCACGCCCGGTCCGGGCTGGTGAGTGCCGTCGAATTTTACGAGGAATTCCCGTCGCGCTACAATGTGGATGTTGCCCGGCGTCACCGCTGGATCCGCGGGGATTGGCAGCTCGCGCAATGGCTGCTGCCACGCGTGCCCGGATCAGAAGGCCGGCAGATCTCCAATCCGCTCTCGCTATTATCCCGATGGAAGATTCTCGATAACCTGCGGAGAAGCATCGTCTCACCCGCCATGTTGCTCTTGATTCTTGGCGTATGGATGGCTTTCCCTTCCGGCGGCAGCGTGGGAATTTTGCTGGCGCTCACCATTTTCGGACTCCCTGGTGTCCTAACGGCCACGAAGAGTATTTTGTGGAAACCGGAGCATCTGCCATGGGCATTGCATCTGCGCATTGAATCCGTGACATGCGCACGCCTCGCCGGGCAAACTTTTCTCACGTTAGCATTTTTACCGTACGAGGCATTCATGAGCCTCGATGCTATTGGCAGGACCCTGGTGCGGCTGCTGATCACCCGCAAACGATTGCTCGAATGGCGAACCTCAGGAGATTCCGAGAAGACAAAATCCACGACGCTCAGCGGATCATATCTCAGCATGTGGACAGCTCCTGCGATTGCCGTGGTGTCCGGTGTTGCTGCCGGATTGCTGCAACCTGGGCATTTGCCATGGGTGTTGCCGGTGCTGGCGCTCTGGATCACCTCACCGTGGATCGCTTGGTGGGTCAGCCGCCCAATCGCCGTAAGCGCTCTCGACCTATCTGCGGAGCAACTTGTATTCCTCCGGCAGTTGGCGAGGAAAACCTGGTGCTTTTTCGAGACTTTTGTCACTGCGGAGGAAAACTGGCTGCCGCCGGACAATTTCCAAGAGTCACCTGAACCAAAGATCGCAAATCGCACCTCGCCAACCAATATCGGGCTTGCCCTCCTGGCAAATTTATCTGCAAGAGATTTTGGCTACCTCACTACGGATGGCTTGATCGGACGCACCCGCAATACCTTCTCGACCATGCATGCACTGGAGCGTGATCGCGGGCACTTTTACAATTGGTATGACACCCAAACGCTCCAGCCGCTTTTGCCGATCTATATTTCGAGTGTCGATAGCGGTAATCTGGCGGGGCACCTTCTGACGCTGGCATCAGGATTGCGGGAGTTGGCGGATGAGCCGATTTTTTCGCCCCAAGTCTTCGCCGGGTTGCAGGACACCTTGGGCATCGTCCGTGAGATTGGTGGCAAATCCCTAGTGCTGTCACAGCTCGACACACAATTGAGCCAGGTGCCATCGACTCTGGAGGGTATGCATGACCTGCTGGCACGAGCGGCAACCCTCGCTCGCCAGATCGCCAACCCGGCGGAAGATGACAAATGCGAACTCTCCGGATGGTGTCAGCGCTTGAGACAGTGTTGCGAGCAGCATCTGGAAGAACTGGAGCTAATGGCACCATGGCTAACGCTGCCCCAACCCCCGGCACAGCCATCCGATGCACCATTGGCTGCGGGCACTCATATCCCGACACTGCGCGAAATCGCAAACGCTGACGACGGCAACCCGATGCACGGAGGAAAGGCATACTCCGCATCAAAAATCACAGAGCTGGAGACTTTAGCTGGTCAAGCGGACGCCATGGCGGCGATGGATTTCACGTTTCTCTACGACCACGCCAGAGATCTATTCAATACTGGATTTAATGTCACCGAGCACCGGTGCGATTCCGGATACTACGACTTGCTCGCATCGGAAGCCCGTCTTTGCAGCTACGTGGCAATTGCGCTTGGTCAGGTCCCGCAAGAGCATTGGTTTTCCATGGGGAGGCTCCTTGTCTCCACACACTCCGAGCCCATTTTGGTTTCATGGAGTGGCTCGATGTTTGAATACCTGATGCCGCTTTTGGTGATGCCGAACTACGACAATTCGCTATTGGACCATAGCTGCCGGATGTCCGTGCGATCGCAGATCGACTACGGTCGGGCGCGGGGCGTGCCCTGGGGCATTTCCGAGTCCGGCTACAACCGCACCGATGGACATATGAATTACCAATACCGGGCATTTGGGGTGCCCGGACTTGGGCTCAAACGTGGCCTGGCCGAGGACCTTGTGATCGCGCCATATGCCACGGTCATGGCTCTCATGCTTGCTCCGCGCGAAGCATACGAAAACCTGATTCGCCTCAAGGAAGATGGCCGCGCGGGTAAGTTCGGTTACTACGAGGCGGTCGACTATACGCCGTCTCGTCTCCCACCCGATGAATCAAGCGCAACGATTCAATCCTACATGGCCCACCATCAGGGCATGAGCCTTCTTGCCTTGCTGAGCCTGCTGCGCGATCAGCCGATGCAGCGGCGCTTCCTAGCCTGCCCTCAACTCAAAGCAGCGGATTTACTACTTCAGGAACGGGTTCCAAAAACCGCCGCGAGTGTTTTCGCAGAGGATCTCCGGATGGAGGACTCCCGCCTGCTTCTCGGCACTGCAGAGTCGATATTGCGGGTTTTCACCAATCCCACACCACCAACACCAGAAGTTCATCTTCTATCCAATGGGCACTACCATTTGGCCATCAGCAGTGCCGGTGCAGGATATAGTCGCTGGCGCGACCTGGCGGTCACGCGCTGGAGGGAAGATGGCACCCGTGATTGCTGGGGGAACTTCGTCTATTTGCGTGATGTCAGCACGGGAGATTTCTGGTCGAGCGCGTTTCAGCCAAGTCGCCAAGCCACCAAAGGATACGAGGCCATTTTCAGCCAGTCTCGCGCTGAGTTCCGTCAGCAACACACGGAAATCGAAACCCACACCGAGATATGCGTGTCGCCTGAGGACGATGTGGAAGTGCGGCGCATCACCATCACCAACCGCGGCAACCGAACACGGACGATCGAGCTGACAAGTTACGCAGAGGTGGTCCTCGCACCACCCGCTGAAGAGGCCTCACATCCGGCATTCAGCAATCTTTTTGTCCAAACCGAGTTTGCGAAAGATTCCTCTGCCGTGCTGTGCACGCGCCGCAGCCGTTCCCAAGACGAGCACCCGCCTTGGTTGTTGCACCTCATGATTGGCCAAGGGGGAGACCAAGGGAGCATTTCCTGTGAAACCGATCGATCGAAGTTTGTAGGACGGGGCGGTGATCTCTCTAATCCTGCTGCGATGCAGAGTGTCTCGCCCTTGTCCAATACGGTGGGTCCGGTGCTCGATCCTGTGATTTCACTGCGACGTTGCGTCACACTCGCAGCGAAAGAATCGGCGGTCATGAATTTCGTGCTGGGTGTATGCGAGAACCGGGAAGCCGCACTCCAATTGGTAGAGCAATATCAGAGTCCCCGCAGAGCGGAACGCGCGTTTGATCTGGCGTGGACGCACAGCCAGGTCACTTTGCATCACGTCAACATCACAGAAGTGGAAGCGCAGCTTTACAGCCGTCTGGCGAGCGCATTGATTTATGCAGATCCTGCGCGACGAGCCCCCTCCTGGGTACTTAAAAACAACCGTCGCGGCCAGACTGGCCTCTGGAGTTATGGTATCTCGGGAGACTCGCCCATCGTCATTCTCCGCATTAGTGACAGTGCTAAACTTGAAATCGCCCGGCAGCTGATTCGTGCCCATTCCTATTGGCGGATGAAGGGACTGGTCGTCGAGCTCATTATCTTGAACGAGGATGTTTCAGTTTACCGTCAGTCTCTCCAGGACGAGATCACAGGCTTTATCTCGGCCGGGGTTGAGGCACAAATGCTTGACCAGCGCGGCGGAATTTTCATCCGGCGGCTGGACCAGATTCCCCACGATGATTTGGTTTTGCTACAGGCGACTGCGAGGA
>JBDNGG010000431.1:0-2868 GCA_041689405.1 Terrimicrobiaceae bacterium
CGAAGGTGGGGAGCGATTTGTGGTGCTCGACACCGCGCCGACCGGTCACACGTTGCTCCTGCTGGATGCATCTGAGGCATACCACCGCGAGCTTGGCCGACAGGCGGGCAGCTCCGGCCACAGCGAGTCTGTCCGTCAGCTTCTCCCGCGTCTGCGCGATCCGGAGTTCACCAAGGTTCTACTTGTCACGCTGGCTGAGGCCACCCCTGTGCATGAAGCGGCGGCGTTGCAGGAAGATCTGCGGCGGGCAAAGATCGAGCCGTATGCGTGGATCGTGAATCAATCCTTCGCAGCGATCCCAACAGCGGACCCGCTCTTGGCCGCGCGTGGCCGCTCGGAATTTCGCTACCTGAACGAAGTCCTCGGACAGCATGCGGCCCACGCCGTCCGCATCCCATGGACTGCTCACCCCATTGAAACTATCGCGCTAATGCCTCAACCTTCAATCTTATGACAACCTACCTCTACGAAACCATCCCATCCAACGATCACGACGAGCCGAAACATTACGAGATTAAACAATCGATGACGGAATCCGCTCTGACGCAACACCCCGAAACTGGTGAGCCGATCCGGCGCGTAATTCTGGGTGGGTTTGGGTTGGTGAAAAAAGCGGGTGCGGCAACCAGCAGCGGATCCTCCTGCGGGTGCGGCACATCTGGCTGCTGCTGATTCGTTCCCGTGAAGAAGCCAAAAGTTCTCATCCTCTGCACAGGGAATTCCTGCAGGAGCCATTTGGCTGAGGGGATTCTGCGGGCCGCGGCCGGTGACCTCCTGGACGTGGCCAGCGCAGGGTCAAAACCTGCGGGCTATGTGCATCCGCTCGCGATCCAAGTGATGGCCGAAATCGGAATCGACATTGGCAGCAACCGATCTAAGCACATGGATGAATTTTACAGCGAGCCAGTGGAAACAGTGATTACCGTCTGCGGCAACGCAGATCAGGCATGTCCGATGTTTCCGGGGCAAGCCAACCGCCACCATTGGCCCTTTGACGACCCCGCTCATGCAGAAGGAACCAGCGATGAAAAGCTCGCGGTATTTCGCAGAGTCCAAGACGAAATCCGGATCACATTTAATGCCTATGCAGCAGGACGCAGGGACCAAAGGAAGACGTGCACGTCAGAAGACTGACGTTGCAGAGCCCGGAAGAATCCGTAAGACAATTTTTCACCGACACGTAAAGCAGTTTCGACAAGTGTTGCGCAGCATGTACCTTAAGATCCTCGATGTTTGATTCCTCCACGATACCGCCAGCCCCAAGCCGTCGCCGCGATCTGCTTGACCGCAAACTGCTGAACGGGGTGCTGTGGACTGCGGTCGTGGTTACGACGCTCGTCGTCATGCGCGAAGGCAAGGACTTGTTCATCCCGCTGGTCATCGCGTTTGTTGCGGTCTACTTGATTACCATCTTGAGCCGGCTTGCCCAACGGATCGAAATCAATCGATACCATTTGCCATCCGCGGTCACGATGATCCTGTCGTTCGCATTTATCTTTGGCGTGGGCTACGCACTATTCAAGCTCATCGCGGAGAACGCCCTGCTCGTCGCGGAAGCAGCGCCCGGCTATCAGACGCGCCTGATTCAACTCCAGCGGGACCTATTTGCCTCCGTCGGCGTCGCAGAGCCCATGGAAGCACGAGAGGTGATTCGCAGTATCGATCTCCAATCGGCTTTTACCACGGTGGCCAGCACGCTTGCGGGTGTACTCGGTCGTGTGTCGCTGGTGTTTTTATACAGCCTGTTCATCCTGATTGAACTCCGGTTTTTGCAAGCAAAACTGAATGCGCTGATTCCAGACAATGGCCGTCGCTCGACCGTGATGCTCGTGCTGAAACGCATCGATGCTGACATTCATAAATACCTTGGAGTTAAAACCTGCATCAGCTTGATCACCGCGTTGCTATCCTATCTCTTGATGCGGCTAGTGGGTCTAGATTTCGCGGAATTCTGGGCAGTGCTGATATTCGTGCTGAATTTTATTCCAACGCTGGGATCGATTGCGGCCACGATTCTTCCCACGCTTTTGGCGGCGGTTCAGTTTACCAGCCTGGGGCCGTTTCTGGCGGTTGGCATCGGGATCACTGCAATCCAGCAAACGTTGGGCAGTATCATTGAGCCGAACCTCATGGGCGAAACATTAAACATCAGTCCCTTGGTCGTGTTCGGATCGCTCATTCTGTGGGGCTACATCTGGGGCATCGTCGGGATGTTTCTTTGCGTGCCGATCACGGTGGTCATCGTCATCGTGATGTCGAATTTCGAGTCTACCCGGTGGGTTGCAATCCTGCTTTCGAAGACAGGTCAGATACGGTCGGATTAACAATCGGCGAAAGTAAGTGAAAACAAGGCTTGCCATTTTCCGGGATTTCGATCAGACACGTAATTGTCCGGACCTTGATAGAGCGCCAGCGTTGAGTTGATCAATAGTGATGCGAATCTCGAGAGATCGGGAAAACGAACCTTAGAAACAAGAAAGAATCATCATTATGGGCAACAGGCTCTACGTCGCTAACCTCTCGTACCAGACCACTGAAGCGGAACTGGAAGAGATATTTCAATCCTGCGGTCAGGTCTCCTCCGCACAGATCGTCAAAGATCGTGACACCGACCGCTCACGCGGATTCGGATTCGTCACGATGGACACTGACGAATCTGCACAAAGTGCAATCGACACAGTCAACGGCAAAATGCTCGACGGTCGCCCGCTCCGCGTGAGCGAAGCTAAACCCCGCGAAGATCGTCCTCCGGGCGGCGGCGGCGGCGGCGGCGGCGGCGGCGGTGGCGGTGGCGGCGAACGCCGTTTCACTGGCGGTGGCGGTGGCGGTGGACGTGATCGTAACGATCGCGACCGTGGCAACAAGCGC
>JBDNGG010000432.1:0-2767 GCA_041689405.1 Terrimicrobiaceae bacterium
AAAACACTTCATCGACACCATCAAACTCATCGCCTACCGCGCTGAAACCGCCCTCGTTCACCTCGCCAGAGAAACCCTGCAACGTCATGACGACGCTCGCAGCTTCGTGCGCAGCCTCTTTCAAACAAGCGTCAACCTGCGCCCCGACCCCGCCCGCAACGAACTTCGTTGAAATCCACGGTCAAGCCAACCCCATCCATGACGCCTGCCTTGAGGCCATCTGCCACGAACTCAACACGACCGAACTCTGCTATCCTGGAACCGATCTCCGCCTCATTTACCGCCCCATCAGATCATCCTCTTTCCCCGCAGGTCAGGATGTCTGAACTTAAGCGACCAAGCACCAACGGTGCGTCTTATACCAGCCCAGGGCAACACCCTGGTATAGAGATGGTTACAACGCCAGCCCTGAAGGGGCGACCCAATCCGGAATCATCCCAAATCCTCCTTAACTTAGTGCCATTCCGGACTTGCTGACCCCTATCTGTGTTAACCGGTGATGGCGGGTCAGACCGTCGAGCATCATGGTAACGAGGGTGCAGCTCATGGCGAGGTCGGGCACGCCGAGCCCCTCTCCGGAGTCACAATCATAATGCTCGTGGAGGCCGTTACGGATTGCGTTGGCCACGCTTCTGTCGGCGATCCCGGCAGCGATGTCGTGATAGCCGTAGTTCGCAAAGCCCGTGGCGATTTGATAGTTCGTCGCGGGCCAGACGTCGCCGCGCCAGAAATTGCCTCCGGGATTATTGAACTTGCCGTCATTCCAATGCGGGTCGTGACGTCCGACGGTGGGCACGGGCAGCGACGTCCACCAGTTGTCGGTCTGGATCGTTGCGGCCATGCGGTCGGCCATGGCCTGGGTGGGGATCTCCGCCGTGAGCGGAATCCAACTCCCGATGGTTGCCACCGGGATCTTCTCAAGAGTGTCCCGCTGGACGGAGAGGAAACAACCGCTCGCCTCGTCCCACATATGGCGGCGGACGGCGGCCACCGATTTTTCGATCCTCCTGGCACGACGCTCCGCCATGGCAGTGTCGCCCAGTTCCAGCGCCATCCGCCTGAGACTATGTTCGCCCATGATCAGATACGCAGTGTTCCCCGGCGCACTAACATCTCCATACCAATCGCCCGTGCCGGGGCGCTTCGGGTGGGGCGTAAGCCGGAGTTCATCGAGATTGCACTCGAAATCGAACGTCTCGAAGCGTGCGTGCTGGATGTCGCCGCTATATGCGCCGAACCCGATGAGGCCGGTATCCGCAATATCCCGCTCGCGCCAATACCACTCGTGAAACCGCTCCAGCGGAGCGAGACTCTGACGCAGCAGTTCGTTGTCGCCGTTGCGGCGGAACACCCGTTCGATCCCCCAGGCTAGGATTGGGATCTGCGAATAGGCGGGATACTCAACCCAGTCGCTGGTGTTACGAGGCTCGATCATGCAGGCCACCATGTCATGGGCATAGGCCGGGCGGGCCTTGTTCCAGCGTTCCTGAAAATCCCAGTAGTTCTGTATTACGTCCCGGATCAATTCCACCGTGCCGGGGAGAGCCGACAGCAGGTCGATCACGAACATGTTATCCCAGATCCACATGCCATAATAGCTCTCGCCCGTGCCAGCCTGCAACCAGCGGTGTTTCATCGTTCCTTCCGGAGCGCGCACCTTGTTGAGAATGCATTTCGAAAAAATATCCACAGTAAATTCCCACACGGAAGGATCCGGGGCTTCAAAGAGGGCTTCGAGTTGTTCGGCCACAGTGTGGGTCATCGGTTCGTTGTTTTGCATGGGATAACTGAGTTGTTCACGTTGTCTGATCTGACCAGGGACAGGGATCTGTGAATTTCGCACGAAACTGGTTGACAGTCTAGCCCAAGTTTCTTAACCCAAGTTTCTTAAGGCAGGCCGCAGAGGGGCTCAAAACCTAGGGGTCGTCCCAAAAGGCACTGCAAAAGCGTCAGGGTTTCGCAAAGGTCTTGAGGGGTTAGTAGGCGGACTTCCAGTCGATGTGTAGCTTTGCGTAAAGGAGAGCTTGCTCGAGGTCGGGGAGGGAAGGTTTGCGGATGTGAAGAATGCGACCATCACTCAAAGGCAGGATGGTGGTCAGGGAATGGGTGGAGAGCAGGCGGCGGAGGGTTTTCCAGTCGCGCAGGTCGCCGCAGGCGCGAAGAGATTCCCGCACCCAGGTCAGGAGATGGTAGGCGAGCACGGAGATAAAGATGTGGGCCTCGACGCGGCTTTCGAGTTGATGGAAGTTTAGACGCAAGCCCAAGGTGCCTTTGAGGCAGGAGAAGCCTTCCTCGGCTTGAAGGAGAACCATGTAGAGGGACCAGATTTTCGTCGGGTCCATGGACTGATCGGTTTTGAGCATGTAGTCCCCGCACAGATCGTTGGCGTGACGATGTTTTTCATCATCTCGGGTGGCACTCAATGTGCCATTTTCATGGGTCAGGGTGTAAAAACGTGCAACGCGAGGGTGTTTTTTCTGAAGCCCTCCGATTTTGCGTTCAAAGACGGCGCGTTTTTTGATGCGTCCCTCCTCAATGTTCTTTCGCAAGGCGGCGATATTTGCCAATAAGCGGGCCTCGGTCCGCGAAAGCATGGCGGTTTCCTTTTCGCGGCGCAGCGCACTGAGGCAGAGGATCAAAAAGCCGCCGGGGTGGTCGGGGTCGGCGAGGGTTTTGACTTCCACGGGGTCTTTCTCATCGCGTCCGGGCACAAGCGTGAAGCCGCCGGCAGCAAAGTCTTTGGCATGTCGGGTGCGGCTTCCTCGGG
>JBDNGG010000433.1:0-1364 GCA_041689405.1 Terrimicrobiaceae bacterium
AACCCGCCCAAAGGCACAAATTTCCTGGATCCCAAGGAAATGGCTGTCGCTGCTAAGATGGGTGTCGCCAAGGCAAAGGAAGACCTCGCCGCGTTGTCACAGCTCTGGAATCGATAAACCAAAAATCCCGTTCACCGCCCGGGGACGTTGATCATGAAACAAAAATCATTTGCTGTGCACATCTGTCATGTGTAGGATTCGTGTGTGGCAAGCAATTTACAGATAGACCAGTCATTGCTTGAGCAAGCAAAATCGTTGGCAGGCTTATCTACCAAGCGTGAAACCGTGAATGAAGCCCTCAAAGAGTTCATCCAGAGTCGCCTCCGGCGACAACTTTTGGAACTTCGAGGGCAAATCGAGTATTTCGAGGACTACGATTATAAGGCTCTGCGCGGAGTGAAGGATCTATGATTGCTTGTGACACTTCAGCGTTATCCCAGTTTCTCAGACGCACCATCGACACACAAAATGATGTTGCACTTAACGTAGCGAGGTTGATCGATTCAAACGAATTGGCGCTTTTTGGAATCGTTCGCCAAGAGCTTCTTTCTGGTATCAAGTTACCCGCTCACTTTGAGCGCGTCGGTAATACCACTCAGGCACTTCCGCTGTTTTTTGCGGACGACGAAGATCATACAACAGCTGCAAGATATTGTAATGCTTGTCGCTCGAAAGGTATTCAAGGTTCCCCTATTGACTTTCTAATCTGTGCGATGGCTGTTAAGCGAAAGTTTTCTATTTATACGACCGATCCAGATTTCGAGTTGTATGAATCCATCATACCCATCCAACTCTATCGCCCCTGAGACCAAATCGAGAAAAGGGTTCGGTCCCGCTATTCTCATTTCATAGTTCCAGTTGATAAACTGTGCTGATCATTGTGCTTGGGGAGCCGCCGTGAAGTCGTGGGGCGATCCATGCCCATGTCATGGTTGTTTCTTTTCGGAGTCTTCGTGCGATTTCTGCCTTCACGAGATGCATCTTTTTCATCGTCTCTAATTCCATGAGCGTTAGATTTCCCGCAGTTTGGCCTTCCCGCAGGTCTGAGCGAGCGTTTTTGAAAGCGTTTCTCGGTCCTTGTCATCTTCAAAAATCGGCTCCCGTCGATCTCCCCGACTCATCACATGATAAATCGCTCCCTCGTATTCGATTCTTAATTGGCCACGGCATCCTTTCCCGTTATCCGATACCTCGCCGCCCGGGCAATGTGAAATAGCGGGACCGACCCGAATGGCACTAAGATAAGACCGGTTTGGGAGTATTTTCGACGCCGATTTTCCGGTGTGGCAAAGGCCCCATTTCGCGGCGGGGTTTTGTGAGGAGACGGTAGTTTTTTGGGCGGCGTTTTTTGGCGCGCGGTTCGG
>JBDNGG010000434.1:0-4623 GCA_041689405.1 Terrimicrobiaceae bacterium
CGGGTGGCGAGCGGACCAGCGGCCAGGAGGCCCGCCGCATCGAGCAGGAGGGAGCCACCATTTTCCACAAAGGCGGAAATTTTTTCGAACCATTCGGCGTCAACCCGCGCATGGCATTGGATCACACAATCCAAGCCGTCGAGGTCCATCGCCGGATCGATCACGTCCCATTGAAAATGGGATTCCATGCAAAGTTTGGCCGCGCCGTAAAGTGTGTCCCAGACATCAAGGGCTGTGGTGTTTTTTCCAGCGACGGCTGTATTGGATTCGACCCCGGCCGGCACGCAGAGTGCGACCTCGCGCAGGCGCTCGATGCCAGTGCAATAGGGCTGGCGGACTTTCGAGAATTGAAAGCCCTCGCGGATCACTTCATAGACCGCCGGCTCGAGACGTCCATCGGAATGCATGTGGTCGCCCACCCCGCAGGCGATGCCGCTGGTGAGCTGGATGCCGAGCTGGGTCTTCATCTGCTGAGCGCTCACCACCGTTCCGAAGTCGCCCCAGTTTTTCAGGAAGCGGCCGGTGTAACCGACGACCGGCAGTCCGGCGTGGCTGACATACCGGGACATGACCGGGCAGTTGAACCACCCGGCCTGGAAGGCGAGAGACTCTACGTAAAAATCCGACAACACGCCGCGCGCTTTTTGCACCTGACCGAAGGCATTGTAGCAGCCGAGTTCCAGACGCATCCCCGGGCTGATTGCCTGCATGCGCCGACGGAGTTCGACGGCGAATTTCTGCATCGTCTCGCTGTTGAACATCGAGTGCGCCGTCTCATCCGAGGGGTCGATCCCCAGCTCGCGCATCTGCCGCAGGCATTCCGGGCAGAAGCAGCTCGCCGGCAGGTAGCCCGCCATGTCAATGAACACGCCATCCACCGGATACCCTCGCAGGCATTCCTCGACATGCGGCCAGAAAAACTCCTCCAAAAACGGCCCGCGATTCGGGCAGAGCCACCGCCAGTAAAGCTCCGATCCGTCCTGCAAAATCTGGGAATCCACCGGGCGGCCGTCCTCAAAAAGCGCGACCCATTCCGGATGCCGGTCAGCCACGACCTCATTCACATTCAGGCTGAAATAGGCAATGAAATCCACGGGCCGGCTGGCGGCCTCTGCCGCCGCCTGGCCGAACATGTCGAAGTCCAGCCCCGGATGCCGCAGCCCGGTGCGCGTATTGAAATACGAATAGCCATGATGGCAGGTCGCAAAAAAGCAGACCCCGTTGACCTCGCTCGCTTCGAGCGTGTCGAACATCTCCTTCGCATCAAACTTGCCACCGACTTTCACAAAGCCCGGCGTGTGAAAGTCAAGGTGAACCTGCCGGAGGTCGTTGTAAGGAATTTTACTCATGGAATGATTTGCGATGGAAAATTCCCGGCAAGCGGTGTGAAGCGCCGTCGGCCAAAGAATGCTTTCCCATTTACCGCTTCGTGTTTAACCGGCCTCTTCCCACGGGGCATACCTGGAAACCTCGAAGTGCGGAACCCGTTCGCGGAAAAAGGCGAGAGGCCCGATGGCGTTTGGGTGGATGGAGGCGTTCAGGCGCAGCCCCTGCGGATTCGCGCCGGGGATGGCGGAACTGGGAGTTCATGATTTTTCCGGTGATTTAAGGGGATAAGCCAGCCGCTTCTCTTTGATAAAGCCGTCTTCGGTGCGGGCGAAAATAAGGTTTTCGGTTTGAAGATCCCAGAGCACTTCGATCTCGCGGCCGCGCCATGTGGCGCCTATCCGGCGTTGGCTTTCGTAGGTTTCGTCTTCGACGGAAGCCGCGAGGCAGCTTTCGCGGAATTCCGCGAAGCCGCCCCGATACTGCTCCTCCGATCCCAGACAGACCACGGCACCGCCGCCGGTCTGACGCAACAGTGCGGGTTGAAAATCCTGGGCGGCCCCGTCGTAATTGGCGAAACTCAAGCAGAGGAAGCGGCCGATGGGTCGGATCGCCACCAGCGGACCTCCGCCATGGGACACGGAAACCAGCGGACGCAGTCCCACGAAGCTCGTTCCGTCACGGAGAAAAACCCAGTCCGGCTTATCGCTGGTTCCTGTCCGATCCGGACATTTCTGATTTCCCAGCCAGACCTCTTCGACCGGGCCGAACCACTCGGACACGATGGCGCATGTGCGCAGCCGGGAGATGCCCGTTGTGGTTTCCTCGCCCGCCGCATACCAGGCGATTGCGAGCGGGCCGCTCTGGATGGCGCCACCCCGGCCCTGCTCGGCAAGATTGCCGCCATATTCGGGCTGATCAAAGCATTGCTCCATTTCATCGTTGAGCGTGTAACGGAGGAAGAGAGTGCGGAATCCGGATAGATCGTCTGAAAGCGACTTCCGACGCCATACCGCGAAACAGGTGTCGCTCTGCCCGGTCATCTGCTGGGTCGCCGTGCCGAGGCCGAAATCGCGATCCATGTGGCCAAACAAATGGGTGCGGCCTCGCGGAAAGAAGACCGTGGTCGGCAGAAACGCCGTTCCGCTCACGCCTCCGGTGGCATTCGCCCCGCCACGTGCAAACCATCCGCCCATCTGTTTGGCGTCGGCCTCGTCAATCCCGGTGCTGCGCTCGTAGCCGCGATAGGACGCGATCGTCGTGGTCGCTTGGAAGTCGAAGGGAAACGATTTTTCGAGTGCGAGCTGCAACGCCTTGGCGGGCGGGTTGTAGAGCACCGACGCATAGATTCCGCAATGGGCCTGAAGGAACGGCATGACGGTCTCCTGCGAGGCGCAGGCTTCCGCGCTCTCGAAGAGGCCAAGGCGCTCCGGCGAGGGACAAACCTGACCCCCGAAACCCAGCCAAGCCATGCAATGGATGCCCGAATACCCGCCCATGCTGTTGACCGTATAACTGCGGCCCGAGGAGGCGGCCGGGTGGTGCAATTCGGGATGCCAGCAGAGGGCCAGCTCCATCCAGAGGTGATGCTCGATGCGACGTGCCAGGGTGCGGACCTCTTTGTCCCGCGCCAGCCAGCGCAAGGTTCCCGCGGCAAAAAGCGTGACCGGCAGGTAGTTGATGCTGAAATACTCACGGGCCACACCGTTCTCGTGCAGGAAGTGGTCGGTCATGCGGAGATATTTCACCGCCCGGTCGTGATAGTCGGCCCGGTCGTGCAGCGCAGCGGCTTCGAGCAAGCCAAAGGCATTCAGCAGCCCGCAGTTTTCGGTGTAGCGGAAGAGGTGCTCGAAGGAATGCGGCAGGATCGCGTCGAAGCTGCTTTCCAGCAGGCGGCGGGACCCCGCGCTCAACTTCCGCCCGTGCAGCCTCAGAATGAGCGGCGCAAAGAACGCGGTGAAGTCGTTGCCGTCGTCCTCGCTGGTTTCGAGGATGCGGTTGGCCAAGGCGATGTCTGCCGGTCCGCCGTCGTAGAAATTGAGGCAGTGCCATTCGCGTTCCCGGATGCCGGGAGCCTGATCTGAGGAAATCCACTCCCCGTCTGGACTGAATCGCGGCGCGTTGGCTTCACGAGCTTGGCGCATGAGGAGTTTTCGTCGGTGGTTGAGCTGGCTCGCGGTCGTTGCGGAATGAGGAGTTGTCATAAATAAAAAACTATTGCGGCATGAGCGTGACTTCATCGAACCAGGCCTTCCCTTTTCCCCGCAGGCGCAGGGCGACGGAGAGATAGTCCTTGCCCGGGCTGGGAGGGATTGACACCGAGATGACCGTGCCATCCTGCACGCCGGTCAGCCTCGGACTCGTCACTGGTTCCTTAACCTCCCCCGGAGAATAAAGAAACGGCGTTAGTTCGAGCCATGCCTCGGCGCCCTCGTCCAATTCCGTGCGGACCTTGGCGGAGAGCCGGTAGCCGGTGTTTTCGTGGCAGCGGATGCCCGGACCACAGGGCAGCGACGAGAGGTCGGCCCGTGCATCACGCCCCTCCATAAGAAGGCTGCGAGCCTCGCGGTCCCAAGTCACCCGACCATAAGGCTGCGGATTAAAATACCAGTAAAGCCCGATCAGTTCCTCTCGGGGATCAATGGGAGCTTCGAAGCGGTTCACCTCACCCAGGCGGAATGGCAGGGAGATTTCAAACGGCTGGACCTGGCGTCCGGCAGAGCGGATAAAATCGAGGTAGGCCCATTTGTCGTATTGGTCGGGCGTGGCCGAGAAATCCAGTATCTGTGCTTGTTCGCGAAGATGCGCCATGGCGGATTGCGGGATGGAAACCCACCGGCAGCGGAAGCTCCACCGGTATTTTCCCGTATCGTCCAACGGTGCCGGACAACCGAGGATAACATGTTCGTCATAAACCGCCGAGCAGGTCGCACAGCCGATCGCGGCGGTGTGGCTGTCGAGGATTTCAATCGCGGGATTGGAGGTCTCGCGTTCTCCCATCGCGATGAACCCACCGATTGGCAGCCGCCGCCGTGGGCCAGTGACGTCCCCGTTGCCCGGCAGGTTCGGTGTCAGCGGATTGTGCGGAAACCAAGTGAGCCCGCCCTCCGCATTACTCCAAAGCGTATATCGCAGCGTCGCCTCCGAAGGCCAGGCCATGCCTGTGCCGTTCGCCCAAAGGTTCGCCCCTTCGACAATGGGCGGGGTGTGCATTGCCAGCGTTGCTTTTCTCTCGACCGCGTAGCACCCGAACCCGGCATCGTAGTGGAGCGTGATTTCCGTCAGGCCCGACTCGTC
>JBDNGG010000435.1:0-10079 GCA_041689405.1 Terrimicrobiaceae bacterium
CGGGATACCCGCCTCTTCCTCAGCAACGTGGACTCCTTGGAGACGGAAGCGATTCCCGTCCCGGATCAGCAGTTCCAGGTCTATGGGTTTGCCCAAGGTGCCGATGGGCGTTTGTACCTTGGGTGCTCCGGGGGGCGGATTTACTCTTATGATCCGACCACAAAGAAGTTTCAGCTGGTAGCTGACCCTTTTCCTCAAGGAAATCGCCTCACCTGGGGTGCCTGCGCCAGCCGAGCGGGACGGGTTTACATGGGCGTCTATCCGACCGGGGCCTTCACGGAATACGACATCGCCACCGGAACTCACACCGTCCTCTCCTCTTTGCCAGAGCAGACCAAGGGGGTTTACGCCCGGGATTTCCTCGAGATGCCCGACGGACGTATTCTCCTCATTCTGATGGGAGCGGCTCCGGAGTTGATCATCTATAACCCTTCCACTCGAGAGTTTGACCTCCGGAAAAAAATTACCTCCAAGGATGCGGAGATTGCGGGAGTCGGCGGCCTAGCGGTTCTGGATAAAGACCGCGTGATCTATGCCGCATCCACAACGGTGAAGACCTTCAACACCGCACGTGGTGAATGGGAGGATGACTTTCTGACGCCGGTGCCCGAAGTTCTTTGTTGGATGGCGTGGATCGGAGAAACTCTTTTTGCCGCCGGAGCCGAAAGCGGAGCTCTTTACATTGTCACCCGTCAAGGCTGCACCCCGGTGGAGACTGGCCTCTATTCTGGGAATCGCTTTGCCGGGAGAATTGATCAAGTGGGTCCGGATCGCTTCATTGGCCTGGGTGATAATGGATTGCTAACCCGCTTTTCCCTCCACGGAGAAGCTCCCGAAACCCGCCAAATCGATACGCTCACCTCCCGAGGATTGAACTTGCACTTCTTGAAAAAAGATCTGGAAAGTCCGGTTGTGATCGGTTCTCATTTTATCAACAGCCAGATCTTCCGCTTAAATTTGGAGAGCGGCCAATGCCAGCCCTCCCTAGACAAAATCACGTCCACCGCCGGTCAGGTGACCTGTGCGAGTTTTCTCGATGGTGTGGCCTATTTGGGTATCTACGGACAAGCCATCTTACAAGCTTACCACCCCGGAGAACCTTTCGCCTATGGGAAGAATCCTCGGTTTTTGATCAAAATCGGATCCGAGCAAAATCGGCCCATTGGGCTGGCCAACGACGGTCACCGACTTTTCATGGCCACCCGAGCGTATTACGGGGTTCTCGGCGGAGCTATTAGCGAGATCGATCCGAAAAACGGACGCTGCGAAGTGTACCGGGATTTCGTCCCGACCCAAAACCCCGTCAGCATGTTTTACCACGACGGTTGCCTTATTGGCACGACCGAGATTCGCGGGGATCAGGGCAGTTGTCTGCCTCAGGCCGAGAACGCAGTCATCTATGTCTGGGACACCCGGATCCGACAGACCCGGCAGACCAAGGTGCCGTGGAAAGCGGAGAGCTTACACGGGTTGGCGCTCTCTCCGAATGGACAACTTATCGGGTTTGAGCCGAACAAATATTTCCTCTATGACTCTGCCTCTGGAGACTGCGCAATCTGCGATTGGAGTTATGGAACAGCCCATTCCGGGATTTTTCTGGATGACCGCCGCTGCCTCATAGCTGTTCCCGGAAAAACGCCGGGCAAGCACACTCTCCTTCTCCTCGACATCACAGAGAAGACCACTTCCTCTCTGGGGGAAATCGAGCCCATCCGGCTTTTTGAACGTTTGGGCTCGGGAGAAATTCTGGTCGGGCTGGCCGGATACAGGGTGGCCGTGCTGACCCTCACTCCGACGTCATGATCATCGACATTCACACGCACCCCCGGTGGGAGGACGACAAATTCCTCCAGCATCCCAGCCCGGAGCAAGCCGATACCATGCTGGCGGCGGCTGCCCGTCATGGCATCCATTCTGTCTGTCTCTTGGGGCGCTTTTATCCCTACCCGGATGAAGATGGAATTCGCGCGATCAACGATGCCACGATCGGCATGGTCCGACGGTGTCCAGAACGAGTTTTTGGTCTCGCCTTTCTCAATCCGGCGCTGGATTCTGACTTCCTCGTGGGAGAAATTGATCGCTGCCTTGGGGCCGGTCTTTCCGGAGTGAAACTGGAGTATGAGGTCAACGCCCGCGATGCGCGCCTTGATCCCATTATGGAGGCGGTCTCGGCGCGAGACGCCTTTGTTCTCCACCACTCGTGGTACAAAACCATTCAGAAAGTCTCCTGCGAGTCGGACCCCTCCGACGTTGCCGACCTGGCCACTCGTCATCCCCGCACCCGCATCCTTATGGCCCACCTCACCGCGGGCGGGATGCGCGGTGTTTTGGATATCCAAAAACACGAGAATGTTTCCATCGATACCTCGGGAGGCCAACCCTTTAGTGGCTTGGTTGAATATGCGGTCAACAAGCTCGGCAGCGAACGCGTTCTCTTTGGCTCTGACTATCCGATTCGTGACTTTGCCTCACAATTAGGACGGATCGAAGGTGCGAAATTGACGGACCAGGAACGCTCTCGCATCCTCAGCAAAAATGCGGCCCGGATGCTAAAAATTCCGATTCCATCTCTTCGATCATGAGTTGTAAATTTACGGACACGAACGTGTCATTCGGAACGTGGCCATGGATGGATTTTTCTCTAACCACTCCGGCATCGCTGGTAGCTCAATTGGCAAGTGAGGGCATTCAACAAGCGTGGATCTCAGCCTCCGAATCCATCCTTTTCCCTGATCCCGACATTCCGGACGAACGGCTGTTCTCCGCCTTTGCAGCCCATCCTTCTGTGATCCCGGTCAAGACGCTCAACCCCATCCTGGGCAACTGGCGGGAAAGTCTGGAACTCGCTATGAGCGCATGGGGTGCCCGCTTGGTGAAGGTTTATCCTAACTATCACCATTACTCGCTCATCGACGGGCCGATGGCGGAACTCGCCGCCACCCTGGCCGCACGGCGAATCCCGCTTCTCATCCAGATGCGGGTGGAGGATGAGCGCAACCAATACCCCCTCATGAAGGTGCCTGGTGTTCCCGCTCACGAAGTGGCAACTCTGGCCGCCATTCATCCCACTCTGACCATTGTCGTTTTGTCTGCCTATCTATCGGAGATCGCCGCTATGACCGCCGGACACCGGAATGTCTATGCGGACATTTCTTTTGCCGATTCCCGCGACACCATGCGGCATCTCTTGGAGTCCACTCCGGCGGATCAGCTTCTTTTTGGGTCCCACGCCCCTTTCTTTTACACCAGGTCCGCCGTGATCAAATTAGCGGCAGCTGATCTCGATGGGGGCGTTCTGGAAAAAATCGTCTCCGCCAATGCCGGACGGATTCTGGCGAATTCCACTAAACTACCAGGCTAAGATCAGATGGCATGGCCCGTTTTCTCCTAAAACCAGCAGTTCAAATCATGGATTACACCGAACCTGAAAGAGTTAGAATACAAGCACTATTCACCCGTAAGGTGATTCGTAATATGGCAACAAGATTGTCACCACGCTTTCTGCAAACTGAGCAACGCAGGGGTTAATGATTTGGGTGGGCGGGGGAGGGGGCGAAGCGGCCTTCCGGATAACCGTTGGAGTAGCTGATGATCCATGAACCGTTGGTTGTGGGGTAGCACACGTCTTCCTTGCGCTCGAAATCGGTGAGGTCGCGGCTGCGGACGGCATCGGGAGATTTTGCATCAAGGAATTTTCCCGCGACCTGCTCAACGATGAGGGTGCGGTTTCCGAGGATATGTCCGGCAGTGCTGAAGATCTTCCCATCGAGCATCTCCGGCCCCACTGGGATAAAAGTAAAATCGAGCCCGCTGGCTTTCATGTTATCCGCAAATTCCTGCGCGTCGGCGAAGAGACAACTCGCATCCTCAATTCCATGCACGGTGATGATCTTCGCCGTACAGCCGAACTTTTTCATCATGGCAAGATGCTGCGGATTTCCAAGAAACCGCAACTCTTGGGCATCGGAAGAAAGATAAAAAGGGGACTTCGGATCCCTCGAATAACGGGCGTTGAGCGAGCTGCCACCGGACTCGTTGAAGGCAATATCGTCGCTCAGTTTTTTCGGGCCGCACATGTCAATGACCGCAGTGAACGTATGGGGAGCCAGTTTGTTCGCCATAAGACTTACATTGCCGCCTCCGCTGCCGCCGGTGGTGAAAATACGCGTTCTGTCGAAAAGGATTCCACTTTCCTTGAGACCATCGAAGACATAGTGCAGGGCGCGAAGAGCGTCCAGCGCCTGGAGCCATCCGAAGTCGTAGGGCTCCGGCGCTTTGATGGCTGCATCCGGCCCGCTCTGAAGGTAATCCACGCCGATGGCGACGACGTTAAATTGATCCGCAAGCATACCTCCATCCGCCGAGCCATTGAATCCGACCCCGCCCCAATTGTGGAGCGAGAGCATGAGCCCCGTGTCTTTCCCGACATCGTGGATGAATCCTCCCGGAGCGGGATAGCGGACGTGAACCGTGATTTCGCGGGGCCCCGGCTGCAGCGGCCATTCTTGGGCAGGGATCGTGACCGTGCCGGATCTTTCCGGAAGCGGAGGAAGCTTGTTGATTGCCATAAGTGGGGTCGCCAGAGTGAGCTTGGTTGCGAGAGGAAATAAAACTTTCATCCTAAAAACAGGAAATGGAACCGCAAAATTTAGAAGGCACGGAGACACCAGGGCGGGGATCTTCCAAAGCAGTATTACTTTGGCATAAGTTCTACTCTTTGTGGTCTCCGCGCTTAATCTTTATTTTACTTTTCGGGTTCATAGGTCGTTTACAGGCAATATGCGGGCATCAATTCGTGGATTTAATCTTCTGCAGAATTTTCCTCAGGGCAATTGATTCACCGGAATTTCGAGTGACCAGACTTCGTTGCTAAGCGGTCGCGCCAGCCCCCCCGCGATCCATATCTTGTTGTGCAGCACAAAAGCGGCATGTTCGTGGCGGGGCGTCCATATCGTACCAGAAGGAAGCTGGTTCCAGTTCCACCCATCCCGCGAATACCAAACATCATTCAGATCCTGAAACGGTTTCTTGTTCCAGCCTCCGAGAATCCAAAGACAGTTCCGGTAAACCAACGAGGAAAACCAGAGCCGCGCAGACCACGGGGCTGCGGGTGTAACCTCAGCCCAGTTAACACCATCCTCAGAACACCACACATCAGACGAGGCCCGGTAATCCGGGACATAATTGCCACCTCCCAAAATCCAGATCTTGTCATCAAAAACCGCCACTTGATGAAAGGCGCGGGGTGACCAGGGAGTCTGAGTGCATTGGCACGTCCAATCCGAGCCGTTAGCGGAACTCCAAACATCATTTTTGAGATCCCTGGCCGTCCCGGTGTAGTATTTTTCCAGTCCGCCCAGAATCCACATCTGGTCCCGGAAGACCACAGATCCGGCTCCCAGGCGGGGTGACCATCCCGCCGCCGGGGTGAATCTTTGCCAGTCGCTCCCGTCGGGTGAAGCCCAGACCTCGTTCCCGGCTTCTGCATCCGGAAGGCGGCCATTGAACCAACCGCCCATGAGCCACATTTTGTCGGCAAAGACGAGACCCATGGAAAGGTCGCTGTGTTTCCAGGGAGCCTCCGCCCGAACCAGATCCCAATGGGCTCCATCTGCAGAACTCCAGACATCGCGGGGACAGGGTTGATAGGAATCGAACCAACCGCCCAGAATCCAAATGCGGTTCTGGAAAACCACGCTGGCCATGGAGTCACGCGGTTGCCAAGCCGCTGCCGCAGTGACTTTTTCCCAGTTCCAAATTGTTGGTTCGCCGGTCATGGTCAGAACCTTTCCACTGTGGGTTAAGGTTGCTTTCTGATTCGTCCGACGTCGCCTCCCTCTTTGGCCATGCCTTTCCCGGGAGAATCTGGCTTGAGGGTGAAATTCCGATGCTCAGGTTCGACAAAGACCGGTTCGGCCGCCTGACTATTCTTGTCCAAGCCACTGGCCCCGACCCAGGCCGTCAGAGGGAAATACCTTTCCTCGCCCGCCAGAGTTCCAATGGTTCCTTTGTGGTCCTTGGGAATATAGAATAAATTGTGATCGGAAATCACCTTGCACATCGGCGGAAAGCTCCAGATGCAAGGACCTGTTTTGTAGCCCATCACCGCCCGATAAAAGATATTATCTTCGATGGTGTAGGTGTCTTCCGGACTCCCGGGAATCAAGACCACGCCGTAGTTTCCTTCCCCGACAAAAGTGTTTTGACGAATCAAAGCACCCGAGGAGTGCGAGGCGGCCACCCCCCAGACGCTGCAGAGGAAAAGGTTATTTTCCACCGTCAGTCCCGGAGCCTCATGGGCGACCAGACCACTGTAACCCAACTTGAGTTTTTCAAAAGTCGCTACGGCGGGATAGTCAATCTCGCAGTTACGGAGAGTAATTCCTTTGGCGTGGTTCACCACATAAGCCTGACTGCGGGGAAAGACCCCATTGGCAATCAACATTCCGTCGATGGTGATGTGATTCGTGTTCAGAATTTCCACAGCCACCGGGATGCTTTCCGCCAGATCGAGGATCGCCTCTTGGGGCTTTTCCGCACGAATGGTGATCTTGTGATCGGGCGTTCCGGAAATTTGCGGACGCAGAATCTCATGATACTTTCCAGGCAGGAGAACCACCTCGTCGCCGGGGCCGACTTGCGCCAGCGCATGGGCAAAGGACTTCCAAGGTGTGGTTCGGGACTTCCCGCCCGCAGTGTCCTGACCATCCGGCGAGAGATAATAAGTCGCCGGAGCGGCATAGGTTTTCGGGGTTTCGAATTCCACCCGCTGAGGTTTGCTTCGGTTTTTTTGCAAATCCCAAACCACGACTTCGGCGATATATTTTGTTCCGGGCGCTAGACCTCCAACTCCCGCGTGCCGATCGGAAGAATAGAAAGCATCCATCATCCGGGTGATGTCAAAGCTGCTGGCCATGACCTGCAGACGATAGGAAGGCTCCCAACTGCGAATCGTTTCTCCGGATGCAGTTTTCAGCGTGATTTCTGCGAAGGTGGCCTGGTGGGGGGTCTCCCAGAGCAATGTGGCTCCTTCCGGGCTGAGGCCCGCGGCCCGCAGGCTGACAATACTGAGATCCGACGACTGACTGGCCCGGCGGGCACCCACTTCTCCGAAGTCCGCCGCCAGCATAGTCAAAGGTCCCCGCGCGGGGCTCTCGAAGCTTGCGCTCAGAGAAATTGCGCCCTCCCAACTGTGGCGGTCCCGACCGCTCGCTGACTGCCAGGCTTGCAAACCTTCCAAGGTCTTCGATCCTTCCTTCGCCTGCAAATGAGTGAAGGCATTGTAGTCCGAAAAATATTTTGCGGCGCTCTTGTCATCCATTTCGAGATCCAGGTCACAATCCACGAATAGGTTCTGGACAACCTTCGCCATTGGAGACTCCGCCAGGCGTAAGGCCGCCTTGGATTTAACAAAGGTACAGCGGTCCACTGTGAGCATGGGACTCTTGGTCGCCTTGATGCCGGACTCCGGTCCAGCAAAAACACAGTTTTTAAACACTGCTCCGGAATAGTTTTCCAGTTCTAAGGTTGAGTTCAACACGAGACCTTCGACTTCCACGAATTGTCCCCCGGAAAACTTGATCCCCCCGTTCAACTTCACCTTCTGGCTTTTCTCATAGGCGCGAATCCGCAAGGGATTCCAGACATCGAGTCCTCCGCTTTGCACCAGGAGGGGCTCGGCATAGTCTCCCGGCAGCAGGTAAATGGTGGAACTGGCCGTTATGCGATCCAAGGCCGCCTGGGGGGAGGCCAGGGCCTGGGCAAGGCTTAGACCGGTATGCGCATCCGAACCGTTCTTCGGATCCACATAGAAGACAGGCTCATTTCCGGGAAAGGCACCGCGTCCCGTATAAGGACTATCGGCCTGGAGGCGATAATCCCGGTAAGTGGGGTCCGCAAAATGGGGATCCTGGTCATGCTCGAGAGGGTGGATGAGGTTTGAGGCGCGTTGGATGCCGGTGGGATCAACATTTTCCCATGTGCGCATGGGACTGGAGGGACCGCCATTGCGATACATCCCTGTGCGCATTCCCAGACCACTGACCAAAAGGGTATTGTCATAGACCCCGTAGCTGCCCGGAGTTTGATTCCCCTTGATGACGTTGTTGCGCAAAACATTGGTCGCATTGGCCCCATGACCCGTTTTGTTGCGGTAAACATCCTCATGGGAGCCCTCGGCATAGTTGCCTTCGAACAGGTTGTATCCGCCTTGGCTGTAAATTCCCAAGTCCGTTGGAACGGAACCTCCTGAGACCTCTCCGTTATTAGGCCCATTGTGGAGACAAAGGTTATGAAGGACATGCACCCGGTTCACCCCAAAGCGCAATTGAATCCCATAGGTGTTGTTTTCAAAGGCCTCGTTGTGGCGGATTTCATGATCATCGCCGGTGACATGAATGCCGGCCAACGAGTTACAGAAAGCTCGGCACCCCTCCACGACCACATGGGATGTTTTTTTTCCAACCACCAGAATGCCGTTCTGGCCCAGAGTGGCTTGCAGATTGCGGATCACGATATGAGCACCCTCCACCGTCACGGCGGATTTGTCCGGGGACTCGATCCAGTAGATCAATTCGTTGGCGGGGGCCATCCCACTGCTGCGCAGATAAAGCTTTCCGGCTGCGGAGTCGAGATACCAAGAACCCAACCTGGCAGCGACCTGAGCTGCGCTGCTCATCTTGGCTAAACGAAGGCGGGAAGGAGTTTCCCAGAGCCCTGACTTGTCCGTCAGTAGATCTTCCGGCACCGAGGTCACAAAAACTTCCGGCATTTCCGGAACGGGTTGCCAGGTGGCTTCCAATTGTTTTCCGGCGTTAATAAGAACCAACTCATTGGCGGCGCCTTGGACGGTGATAGGAAGGCCGGGTAGGCCGTTCTGCTTGATCAGAACCGGTTCGAAGTAAACGCCTGCAGAAATCTCGACCGTATCACCGGGTTCGGCCATATCAATGGCCGCCTGGATAGTGGGTTGGGAATCGTGCAGTTTTCGGGAAGAATCCACCAGGATCTCACGGGCGAGAGATGGAGACATCAGCGAGACGGTACCGAGGCACGCAAGCAGGAGGTTTTTCATGGAAAGACAAAGGAATTTTTCAGGTGGGTTTGGAGAAAGTTGGAGATGAGCGCTTACTTGGACTTAGGCTCAGGCTCGCTGAGAATATTTTTCCAAATCTGAATCCACCCCAAGAGCGCAGGCTCCTGACCTTCCTCTTTCGCGGTCTTGGCCAGACGGAAGATCTCATGTCCCATGTAGTAAACCTGCCCCTCTCCCATGCGAAGGCGTCCCACCAGAACATCGTCATTGTTCCCGATGAGGTTTTCCCAATCCAGCCCCTTCAACATCACCGACGCGTTGAGCCAGAATGGATGAGCCACTTCGGCAAAGGCCCCGACCAAAAGAGGATTTTCCGGTTCGTAAATCGTGCAATCGGAACCGTCCCGAAAAAAGCTGCTTCGGCCAAACAAGAAGTTGAAATTTTCGGCGCCACCTCCATCGGTGGCTAAGAAGCCCTTGGGCGTCTGCTGAACCAAAACCAGCCGTCCACCTTTGCGGATGTAGTCCTCAACAATTTGGGAGTCTTCTTCGGAATAGGTTTGTTCTCCCAGACCGGCGATCACCACCATGCGAAAATTGGCAAAATCCTTTGCCGCGAGCTCGGTTCCGCAGTCCTCGAAGCTGAGTCCAGCTACCTCGGTGGCAACTCGCTTCGTCAAATATTCGACTTCGTGTCTGCCGTACCCGTCCCCGACGAATCCGACCGGCCCCTCAATGGCTACTTCCGCTTTGAGGAGCCCGGTCGCCGCGTAAACGACGAACAAAATTCCAGCGAATAATTGAGGATACCGGCTCGGACGGAGTGGGGAACGGAATCTGAACATAAACTTCAGGATGGATAAAGGTGGGGTCGAAGAATGTAAGGTCTAAAACGGCTCCCGTTAATTAGGAACCACAAAATACCACTCTGCGGAACTCCGGAGCAAGGCATTTTTGGAATTTCGTTTTCTTTCCGAATCAGTGCATCTCCGGAAGTTGCAATTCCTGTCAGAAATATCGAGGAGTGAGCCCATCGCGGGTGGAG
>JBDNGG010000436.1:0-3933 GCA_041689405.1 Terrimicrobiaceae bacterium
CGGCACTCGCGAGCTTTGTCGAGCGCGAAACGTTGTTGAGTCCGGAGGTGGCCAGCACCGACAAAATGACAATAATCGCGACAACGACGAGCAGTTCGATCAGCGAAAACCCAGACGAGAGCCCGATCAACTTGGAACGGATACGGAGCGCAGAATTGGAAACGCAATCGGGCAGATTGATTTTGGGGGTTACTGACCATTTGAACTGCATCTGTGCAGATAGACTGGTCAAGGGTTGAATTGAAGCTCTCCCACGACGCGGAATTTGTAGAAATTTGGCAGAGCGGTGGTGCCGGTGGGCGGGATGGTGGCCATGCTCGCGTAGTCAGGCATTGCGGGATCGCCAGGAGTCACGTAGCGCTCGATCGTGGTGCTGCCTCGATGAGTGGAGATGACTTTATCCTGCCCCTCTATCCAAGTAGCTGCATTGCTATTCGGCTTCTTTTTCAGAACCTCGACACGATAATGGACCGTGTAGGTGTTCGACTTGGTGGTGAGCTTCGGGAAGATCCGGGCGTAGGCCCGCTCCTTGCTGTTGTCTCCGGTGAGCGTATTGGTCGACCAGAATGTTCCGTTGTTCACCGCATCCCAGGTGGAGCCGGTAGGCACGAGCGGGATGGAACAAATCTCCGCTGCCGAGCGGAAGAGATCGTTAGCTGCAAAACGGTTCTCAAAGCCTTTCAGAGTCTCGGTGAGATTGAGGGGATAGCGGCTGTTGTTAGCGGTGCCGGTGGTTAAGACAGCCGTTTTCCGCGTCCGGCTCGCCACGCTCGCGGGATTTGTTGCAAGAGCGCTCCGGATTGCCGTCATCCATTCCGTATGGAGGGCTGCCTGCACGGCGGTGCTGCGCTGGATATAAGTGAAAGGAAGGATTTGGTAGTTCATGTTGACGCGGCCAGCCGTGGAAAGGGGTTCACTGATCGCGTAGGGTTCGACCACGGGCATGTTAAAAAGATCAAGCAGAAGGTAATCCGGCGGATTGTCCGCCCCGGGGTGACCGGCCACGGTGAGAGCGACCGGCCGGAAAAGAAGGGTCTGCCATGGCCGGTTGGCAAGCACCCCCGTGGGTAGCGATCCCAAAATTCCTGCGGAGGGGACCAGACGGTTCGGCGAGTAAAGTCCCGGGCCGACAACTGCGGTTTGAGATCCCTGGGCCAAGTAGGGAATCATCGAATTTTCATAGGTGGTGTTGACTTGGATGCCCTCGTCGGCAAACCCAATGTAGGGACCATCGCCCGCCTCGCCATAGCCGTTGTCAAAATCTCCGGAGGCGGTCAGCCCTGTCGTGATCATATCGCCGTTCACCCAAACTTGACGCGCAGTGTCGGCCGAGAATGTGTTGGTGTCGGATGGCGAATAATAGCCCCCAGCCAGCATCGTGGACCCTTGGTAAGGAAAGCCTCCAGCCTGCAGAAAGCTATGCGCCTTCGTTTGGGAATTCGTGCTTGTGTCGAAATAATTCAGATGATTGGTGAAATACGCCGCACCGTTGAGCGGATTCGATCCCGCAGCCACCATGCGAAAGTCCCCGGAGGCAACCTGAACGCTTCGAACCACATCATTCGGCAGGATGAGAACATTCGCGCTGGCGCGGGCTCTTATCGAAGTATCGGTCCATGCCTGGGGGCCGTCACATATAGTAGAGGTCCCATTATTGTTGGTAATTGTTGTGGTTCTCGGTAATGGCAAACCCGCCACACTTGGCAAACTGATATTGTTGATCGTTTGAATGGTGTGGCCGCCATAAATTATTCTTATCGTAATATTACCACCGGTCAAATCGAAGGTGGCCGGGGCGCTCGTTGAAAACAATGGGGAAGCTGCGCTGATGGCACCTCCCGATAACGCGGAGATACTTTGACGGCCTCCATAATGTCTGGAGGCCAGGAAAGCGACTTGACTTTTGTAAGTCGCACTGTCAGAGGGAAAAATATTGGTCATGCTCGCGGCATCGCTTCCCCACTGAAACCCGCCTCCTGAAGTCAAGCCGCTGACCTCGATGCTGAAATTCGGCACCGGTGGGTTGATTCTGGGATATCCTTGTCCAGGGATAAAAGTTTCCAGGAGCAATCGGGAGCAAAGGGTATTCGTGGTTCCAGCACCGGCGGCATTATACCAAAAGATAAGACCGACCTTGGAGACCATGGGGAACCGTCCAAATCCTCGCGTTCCATTGATCCCGGCGGTCGGAACCACCAAACCGTTGGTGCTATAGTAGTTGGCCGCGTTTTGAGCCACCGTGTTAGTGGGCTTGTTCATGCTCGTATCTTGAAGATTGATGCAGCGGATGTAGTCAAAGATCTGGGTGGTAATCTGCTCGGATTCACCCGGGGCCGAGGCGTTGTACTTCCCTAGAATACCGGAAGCGCCTCCGAAGCCCGGAACGGCCTGCGTGGTCATGCGGCGGAGGTAGGCGAGGAGCGTCTGGTTGCGGGGCTGGTTGTAATCGCGGGTCGGACTGTAGGCGTCGGTCCGTTGGAAGTAGTAACTATGGGTTCCCACCGTGCCGCAAAACGCGATGAGCTTGTCGAATGGCGTTTGCTTATTCGCAGCGGTATCCACCGGCCAGATAAGAAGGCGCGGGGTGTTGAAGAGGGTGACATCCGGAGAGCGGCTGCTCGCGGTCAGGAAAAAGCGCCCCTGATCGAGCTGCTGCTGAGTCATCGGGTTCGTGCCGCTCACGGAGCGATTGGTGGCAAAGAGCAACTCATCCACATTGGCGTAGAGACGGGCGGCATCGTCCGGCAGCCTGGCGGCCCCCGGATTAAGCACACTGCCCCAACGCGAGCCGCCTCCTTGATAGTTGATGCGCGGCGCGATATCCATGATCTGATTGGTGGTGAGGTTTGGGAACACTGCCGAGAGTGAGACGGTGGCCGGATGCCCGGGAAAGCGCTGATATTCACCCGCCCATGGTTGGCTCATCGCAAGATTCACATCCTGTCGGGAGCCGATGATCGGCGTGTCCCAGAAATTGGCAGGCATCATAGTGGAGGGCGTCAAGCTGGTGGATACATCGAAGCTGGCATTGGTATACTCCCAAGGGGCTCCGGACGCGGTGTTAATGTTGACCTTGCTGGTGTCGTCATCGGTCCAGAAGGCGATGCGGCCAACGATCGGGTTGGTGGGGGAGGCACTGACCGTTACCGAATTGCCGTTTCCGTCGTCCGTGGGCGCGGCGAGTGAACCATCCTCAAGAACATAGAGCCAGGTGACCGGCATGGGCGCGGGTTGGAGGGTGGTGGCATCCGGCGCACGCCTAATCTCAAACCCCCGCACTGCGGGGCTGGCACGGGGATCGAGGATCGGGTAGTTGGTCCGCGTATTTGCTCCGGAGCCGGTGACGACGGGAGCATTGAGGTCCGTGTAGAGGGCCGGATTGTCGGCCCATCCGGTGAAGTCTGTGTCGTCTGAGGGAAAGGTATCGGTCACCATCGTGGGGGAGGAGTAGAGCTTATAAATATTGACGAGATCCGTGCCCGTGGCGCTGTAGGTGCGAATCGCTCCCGGTTGCGAGGCCCATGCCAAAGTGGGATCGCCTTTTGTGGCAGAAGAGATTTGAGCCATCACGACGCTGATGGCATATTCCGCAAGATTGCGGGACAGCGTGCTGCCACGGTAGGCGGAGGAATTGGCCCGGTCGGACTCCACCCGCGCGAGGAGGCCGATCACGAGCGCGGCAAGCAGAACGAGGCAGCTCAGAACAATGACGAGAGCGGCGCCTTCGAGAGGTTTCGGGTTGTAGCGCCGGGGTTTTGCGAGAGGATCGGGCATGGGATTTATCGGCTCCAACGGCTGCCGCGCAGCGGAACGGTAGTGGTGAATATCCGGTAGGGAACATTTTTACTGGAAAGAGCCTTCCCTATGGCGTCGAGGTCATTATCGTATTCAGAAGGAGTGGTGAAGAGGCTGGAGAGATTGTCGATGCCCAGC
>JBDNGG010000437.1:0-10785 GCA_041689405.1 Terrimicrobiaceae bacterium
CAGCCGGTGAACGATTGGGTGGATGGGCGAAGCGGCAATCGCCCGGAACGCACGAGAGTATCGCCGATCCAGATCTTGCCGAGGCCAAGGAACCGGTCGCCTGAAGTCAGGATTTCAATTTCGGTGGTGCCAATTTTTATCATGCTGCTTGGTGTTGTTGAGATGAAGGGATCCTTTGAATGTTAGTTAGTTAAATTCTACAACGGGAGCAAAGCACGCCCCCGATTGGCAGCATACCACAACTGGAAGGGATACTTGGCCACCTCATTCGGATTGCACTCGCGCATGAATCCCTGTGCCCACGGCTGCGGATAGGCGTCGGCCGCCTGCTGCGATTTGCCATAGTGCACGCTGTCAGGGCCGTCGATCCCGTCCGGGGCCATGAATGGGCTCCACCATTCGTCGGGGTAAAGAGCATGATGACGGTCGCGCGCGCATGCCGCCGCCACCGCGTCGGCCTCGGCGGTCAGACCTTCAGCGGCCAGCGCCATCGCCAGCCACCAGCCTGTCAGAACCCAGACGCCGCCGTTCTCGCCCGACCCGGGCGGATAATAGACATTCGAGCGGTTCGCGATCTCGGCATACTGCAATGGCCGGTCGATCAGCTTCGGCCCGATCGGGGTCATCAGCCGCTCTACGCAGGCGAGCAGCGCGCGCTTGCGCATGGCCGCATCGCCGACGCGAGCCAGGACCAGCCATGGCTGCGAATCCATGTAGAGTCGGTCGTCGCCGTCGCCGACTACTGCGCCGTCGTCGTCGGTGGCACGGGGAAACCACGGGCCAGAGCAGAACGGCGCACAGGCCTGATGCTGCCCGGCGGCCAGGGCAGTCAGCGCGTCTGCGGCTACCGCTTCGCCGCGCAAGCGCAGCCGGGCGGCAGTGCGCTCGCAGGCGACGACCAGCAGGCCAGCGTTCATGAAGGATTCCCCGCGTCCCCGCGAGCCGACTCGACCGAGGTAGTCGCTCCAGTCGCCGGCCAGGAAGCGAGGCAGGCCGTGTGCACCGAAGCCGACCCGCTCGACCGCGAAGCGCACCAGCCGGTCAAGGTGCTGCCTTACGGTGGCCTCATGACCTGACGCGTCGCACACGGTCTCCGCAAGGATCTCCGAGTCGTTGCTGACGGCGATGTATTCGGTCAGCGCGATGAGCCACCACCACACCTGGTCGCTAGAGAAGCAACTGTCTGCCGGAGTTTCGAACTCGCCACCCGGAGCATAACGCAGGTAAGGCACACCCGGCGCGGCAGTTGACATCTGCGGAATGCCGCTTTCGGTATCGAAGGCTTCGACCGTGCGGAGGAGTTGGTCGCGAGCCAGCTCGGGGAAGGTCCTGGCGAGGCCAAAGGCGACCTGGTTGCCGTCGCGAAAGCTATACATCCCTCCCGGTTGCCAGGCGTCGTTGGAAAGATGGTTGAAAGCGTAGAGGGCGCCGTTGGTCAGGCATAGCCGTCCGCGCGTGCCGTCCGCGACTGCTGTTCCGGCAGCCAGCATCAGCGACCAGGCCAGCTCGTGGTGCGGCACCGCAGGAGTACCCGGCGACAAGTTGGCGATCCGCGCGCGCCAGAAGGCATCGCATGCGCTGCGGGCGCGTGGCAGGTCGGCGGCGGTCGGCGGCATCGGATCGCTGCCGTGCGGATCGTAGGCGACCCGCATGACGAACGGTGTATCCAGACTGGCCATGAACGTTGCCCCGGAGGTGCTGACATGGCTGCCACACACGCTCCACGCCAACCGCCCGTAATCCGGCAGGTCGGCAACCATGGCTTGACCATGCATGTTGCCGCCATACGCATCGACCGGCAGCCACAATCGCGGGGACTCACTTCCCACCTGTTGCGGATGCCAGGTCCAAGCCAAGAGCAACTCTCGTCCGGCCGGATCCGCTAGGACGGCTTCCTGTTACAGGCAGCCGCCGGGCAGCGTTACACGCGCGATGAATCGCCCGCAGTGCAACTGACGTTCGACTTCAGGCAGGATGTTCAGGTCGAGAACGACCATGGTCCCATCCGGGAACTTGAGCTGCGCCCGGCGGGCGGCGGGATCCATAGGTGCCATGGAAAAGAAACGCGAGCCGAACTCGCCCGAGAACGGTCGCACCGTGCCATCCAAATAAATGTTGGCCTTCATCCGCCAGCCGGCCAAAGGGTGATGGGCGTGCGGATGGCCGCGGCCGCCATTGATGACGGCAACCGGCAGGCCATCCGTTTCGGTCCAGTTGCTATGGTAGACAGGGTCGCTTGTCATAAAATTGTTTTGGAACGATAAAGCCGTTGAAAGAGTGCTGATTCATTTTATCTACGCATCCGACTTTCGATTCATGCTCCTCGTCGGGTGCTTAGAAAAGCCGGGTCGGGAGTTGAGATGCCTTCACGGTAAAAGTATGAAGGGGTTCGAGCGTGTGCGAGGCGGCTGGCGGCAGTTCTTTGCCGGCGGTTACGTCGAACACCGTTCCGCTCAGCGCGGCTTCCTGCCGCGCGAAACTCCAGATCACGGCCGTGTCCCGGGCGTCGTTGTGCCAGATGATGCTCTTGCCGTCGGCCTGCAGATATCGGTGCTTCATAAGCGGACGCACTTCGTGATAGTCCACGAGGGCACGCTTATAATCCTCAGTCACGCGTTCATCGATGCGCTTTCCGTCCTTGTGCACTTCCATCGGGGGGACGGTTTTGTGGGCGAGGATAAAGTGGAGCACCTCTGCGGTGTCTGATTCCGGAGCCTCGTAGTTGGCCAGCCCGGAGGGGACGGTCGTGTAGTCGTTGCCGACGCCGATCTCGTAGCAGACCCAGCAGCGGTCAATGCTATAGGTCCGCGGGCAGCCGTGCTGCACCTGACCGAACGGACCAAAAGACTCGATGAGGAAGTGGATATCCGCGTCCTGCAGTTCCTTGAACGCCGCAAGGAGCTGCCGCCACATGGTGCGCGGTTTTCCTTCGGTGTAATTCACCGGCATGAAGCCGAGGTTGTAAAAGCTGTCGAAGAGATAGCCGTTCAGGCCGGTGGTCTCATGGATTTTTTTGAGCGAATCGACCCAGAGCCTGCGCGGCTCGTCCCGAGCGAAATCAAGGATATTGAAGACGTTCATGTAGGCACCGCCGAATTTGGTGCGGGTGTCTTCCATTTTCACGAACCAGCTGCGTTCATCACGCTCGGTAAGATTGATGGGGCTGGTGTAGGCCTGATCGTTATTGGTCCAGCTCATGGTTTGGATGCCGAGCGCAGTTGATCGGTCAATGAGTTCCTTGAGCTTGGACACGCCGCCGAGGGAGGGAGCCGGTTCGTATTCGTGGCCGCAGCACATGTTCTGCGGATACCCCTCGCTCATCGCACTCTTGTTGACGTTGTCGATGAACACTTGCTTCAACCCAAGGGCGGTGGCGGCCGGGATCAGATCCTTGAAATAGGAGTCGTAGTTGAAGTTGCTCCAATAATTAACGGCGAGGCGCGGGAGCGTCGGCTCCTGCGCGAGGCCGAACTCCGCGCGGGCACGATCATGAACTTCCGCAATCGTCCAAGTCCAGAGGTTCTGCATCTCGGTCTCTGTAGCGATTCCTTCGACCAGTAGGATCTTCTTCGGCGCGGTGGAGAAGTTCAAAGCCTGGTCGAAGATGTGTTTGTCAAAGGTCTTGAACTCCGCAGCTCCCGCCTCGCGCTGGAGCAGACTGCGGATGAGATCCACTCGCTCGAAGACCCCGAGAAGCACGCGTCCCTCTTTCCACTGGAAATCGAAGGCTTGGTGGCTGGCCCAGCGTGGCAGATTATGGGTCATGCAGCGGTTGGCGTGGGCCGCTGGATCAAGGAAGAAAAGGTAACCCTCCGTGGTAAAAAAGGTTTCCTTCTCCACCGTGACGAGCGGGTTTGAGCAAGCGCTCTGAGAGACGATGGTACTTCCGCAGATATCGCCGTCCAGCTCCCAGCTGGCTTTTTCAAGGAGATAGAATAACTCCACCGAGCCACCCCGGTATTCGTAGTGGTAGGCGAATCCTTGGGCTGCGACGCCGTTGAAGGCGTCGGCGGCAGGCTCCATTACGATGTCCAGTTCGCCATCGGCCACCGGATCTTCCACATCCCAATCCCCGGTCTCGTGGATCGGATCGAAGGAGTGATCCCGCATCATCTTGGTTTGCGAAGGCGAGAAGAGCGTGCGCAAACGGACGCGCAGCTCGGACGCTGATTCCTCGACGCCCAGCAATTCCAGGCGCCGGAGCTCCTTGCCGCCGAAGCTTGTCGAGAGGAAGGAGAGAGGCAATCTCCCGGAACGCACGAGGGTATCGCCGATCCAGATTTTGCCGAGGCCAATGAAGGAATCGCCTTCGGTGAGAATCTCAAATTTTGCCTCAGAGCAAGTGTGGGTGGTGATCATTATGGAAGGATCTTCGGTCATTAAGGTAGGGGGTGCGGAAGACGCTCAGCAAGTGGAACACATAGCCAACTCTTTGGCCGTGGAAATTTAGTGAAAAACAGGCTGCAGGATGAGCGGATGGTTAATTTCCGCGGCAAACGCGGTGCTCGCGCCGTCGCTCACGGAACCGTCCGCACGGACGGCGAACCGCGCAGTAAAGGGACCGAGGCACGAGGCGGCATAGTTCGTGTCCCAATAATTGCTGTGGAGCCAGGCCGCGACGAGTGGTCGTCGCGGATGGGTGGCATTCGTGAGGCGTCCGAAGAAAAATCCGCCCATCGAGGCGATCGGGGTATCCTGCGGGATGATCGTGACAGATCCGCTCTTTCCGGAAACCCGAACCCAATCCTGCACGGTCTGGTAGTCCATGTTGGCATTGGGGACTTGATCGCGCCCGAGACGGACGATCTTTCCGCAGTTTTCGTAATCGAATGCAGGATCATCAATGGCAAATTCGAACGGCACATACCAGGCGCAGGGGCGGCTATCCCAGCGGAAGTCCACGGTCACGCTGACCAGTAGATAATCCAGCGCTTCATCAAGGAGAATTTCCAGCATGCCGCCCTCGGCATGTGGAGAAGCGAGGTGCTGACGGATGCGTATCCGTTCGCCGCAGGTCAGCACTTCGGCCGGTCGGCTGCGCACCATGGCCTCCCTGTCGGCCTCCCAATCTGTGGTCCAGCCCTTGTAGCCCATGAATTTTGTCCAGTCCGGTGTCGGGTGGATGTCCGAGCGGAGTCCGCCACGGGGGGCCTCATGCACAGGGATGCCAAATGGGCTGAGCGGGTCCGAAACGAGCCACTCCCGGCCGGATTTCTTGTCAAGCAGCGAGCGCAGTCCGCCGGTTGCCGGGTCAAGTTCGACCGCGAAGCGTGTGTTCTCGACCCGGTTGGCGGTCTGAGGTGCCGAAGTGCGCTGCGCGCGCCCCCGGGCGAAGATTTCCGGTCCCGGGATCATCACTTCCCCGCCCGCCGGAACATCGATTTCCAGCCGCACAAAATCGGCTCCCTGGAAATTCTCTGGCACGGGAAATTCCGGCAGCGGAATCCCGAGGTCTGGAAATTGCACCGGCAGGTATTGCATCCGGTGCTGGTGGCTGACGGTTGGACAGATATCGACCCTGAGCCATTCCACCGGAATGTCGATCACTTCGCGCCGGGCCGCCGGAAGCGTATTCACGACCATCATATGCGGCCCGGCCAGGTGGGATGAGGCTTCGCTGGAGAGATGCCGCAGGGCCTCAGCCCGCGCGATTCGCGCCTGGACCTGGGCTTCGAGGGCGAAGTGCTTTTTGTAATGGAGTCCGCAGCGGGAGGCATCGTTGAACGGAGCTGTGACACTTCGATCCCCTCCCCAGGTGTGTTCGTCGTAGGCAACCGCGTTTTCCAGGGCCTGGCCGGCGTGTTGGCGTGCGCGATCCGCCACGGGGCCGGGCAGGCGCTCACAGACGGCATCTATGTCCGCAAGCATGTGGTAAACCTGCCGGTTGAGAGAGGATTCATAGGGCGTCGAGGCCGCCCCGAAATTCCAGAAATCTGTCCACTCCCCGGTAATCTGCGGGGCGTTCTCGAATGTGCCATTAATGGCGTCAAAAAAACCGGAGAGCGTGACGATCTCCATGCGCGGTGACAGCCCGGCGGTATTCCAGTCTCGTACAAACTGCGGAAGGCGCGCATCCGGGCCGCCGTTGTCATTAAAGTCAGGCCGGGTGACCTGAAAGAAAAGGAAATCCTGATTGTATCCGTTGCCCGCAAGCCATTCTTCCAGGCGCTGGACACCTTCCCGGGCGAGGTCAATTCCATAGGGGATGCCGAAGAATTGATTGGCGTTGTAGTGAAGTCCGTTCCACACATCGAGCGCGCTGCCGGCAGCTCCATGCCACCGATAGGGGCGGGGCCGGGGGAGGCTCGACTTCCCGAAATGCTCGTTGATCGCCATGGAAAAGCGCGTGATACCATGGGCATTCAGAATTTCGGGAAGCGCCCAGGGCACGCCGTTGATGTCGCTATGCATGGCCGACCGGATCGTGAAGCCGAACTCCCGTCGCAGCCACTCGACTTTCTCCATCATAAAATCCCAGGCCCGCAGCGGGGCGCTCTGAGTCATAACTCCCCAGCAGGCAGTGACCTCGATGAAACCAGCTCTTTCCGCAGAAACAAATTGCTTGAGGTCGCGCTCAGAAGCCTGCTCAAGCCAATCGCAAACAGGGAAGAGGGTTTCACACGTCCATTTTGCTTGTGCTCCGTCGCCGAAGCCGGACGTCGCCTCGATGAGAGCCAGCGCCTCATCAATGAATCTCTGCTGGAGAAAGCGAACTGTTGGCTGCGGATGCGTGTAGCCCAGATCGGTGTGGCTGTGGTGGATAAGGTAGATTTTGCTGATCATAAACAAATCCTATGCGTAACTACGGCGTTTTTGAGATCGATACACATTACATACGGATAGAGGCGCCAGATGCACTCGTTTCAACCGGCTCACATCATCGAACGCTGCGATATGCGACGTGTCGGAGTTATGAGCATCACCTCCATTTGCAAAACAACCTGGCATCATTTGGTCGCAAGCCGGTTGGCACATTCCAGCATGGCGCGACCGGTATGATAGCTGACTTTCCACGGGTTGCCGATGTGGGCGTCGAGTGGCGTGCCATCCTGTGCCAGCAAGGTTCGCCACTCGCCAACGCCGGCAATGATAAAATACCGACGTACGAAGTCCCAGAGGTTTGTGAAAGCATCCAGATAGTCTTCGGTTCCGAACACCTCGTATCCATCGAGGAATCCGACCAGACACTCGGCGTGCTGCCAGAACTCTTTCTCGAAGACCACGGGCTCGCCTGTCGCCCGGAGGCCGTCCCGATAAATACCTCCGTGTTCACGGTCGAGCCCATGTTCGACGGCGTGGTCCAGCAGCCGGCGCAGGATAGGCAGGTAAGGGGCAATGTCAGCGCCGGCCGTCGAAAGTGCGCGGCGCATCAGCCAGGCCAGTTCGACATTATGGCCGTAGCTGGTCGTCTCCGCGGGATCGGCGGGTTGCTCACCGAACCTTTCTGCGTTCCATGTCCGCTTCAGGGCAAGCGCCGGCACGGGAGTCCAAGCGGGATCAAATTGATTCAGGCCGCATCCGCTGCGCGGGTCGATCATCCGGCGGGCGATGAGGCTCGTTACCTCGATGAGCTTGCGGCGGTGCAGGGAGTCGCCAGTGGCTTGAAAAAGAAGTGTAAACGACTCCATGAGGTGCATATGGGTATCGAGGGTTTTACGGTCACCGCCGCCATAGCCCGGGCTTTCCAGAGACCAATCCCGGTTGAGGTATTCGTAGTAGCCGCCGTGGAGCGTGTCAGAGCAGTATTTTTGGAGCAGGTCAAACGTGCGCCCCGCAAAGTCGAGCGTCTTGTGGTCGCCGGTGGCAAGAGCATATTCGCAGAGCGCGTAAATGGCGAAACTCTGGCCATAGACGATTTTTCCATCGTCCAAGACTTTTCCGTCGCGGTCGCACTTCCAATAAAAGCCGCCAGAAGTCTCATCCCAAAACTTTTCGAGGAGAAATTTTAAGCCGTGCCGGGCAAGGGCTTCCCAGTCCCCGCCCGGGATCTGGTGCCTCAGAAGGGTTGAGAACCACCAGAGAAGGCGACACTGGGTGTTGAGATATTTTTCCGGAGTGGCAAGGGGATCTCCGTGCGCATCAAAGTTTGTCAGATACCCGCCGTGTGAATGATCTTGCGCTCGGGAGGCCCAGAAGGGGACGATTTCTTTGAGAAGATGGTGCTCACATTCCAGCAACTGCTGCTCCACGCGGAGAAGTTTGGGGAATTTTTGTTTCACGGCACCATGAGCACATATCCGGCCATGCTCTGACAGAAGAAAATGCCGATTGTTGTGCAAGATCTATTCGGAATGCGAGGACGCTGCGGCCGACCAGCAATTGGCAGACTTAGACGTTTCCATGGCAGGGAGAGGAGCCGATCCATCCCCTCACCCGGCTTTTAAAGGGCAAAGCCACTCAAGAGCCGTCCGATTGCCGGAGCATCTGCAGGTCGGCGGGATTCAGGTGCAGGTTGGGACGGCGCAGGATGGTTTTAGCCGCTCTGGCGTGGATGCGAAACGCTCGCGGATTGAAGCCGGTGTGTTTGCGGAAACGCAGGCTGAAGTAGAACGGGCACTCAAAGCCGACCTCTTCCCCGATGGATTGAATCTTGAGATCTGTCCGCGCCATTAAATCCATTGCCCGCTCGACTCGCTGCTGCTCAAGAAATTGCATCGGAGACAGGCCGGTTTTCTGACGGAATTTCTGGGTCAAGCGCGAAACCGATTGCCCGCTCACCTTGGCGAGTTCGGACAGCTTGATTTTGTTTTTCAGGTTGGCAGCGATATATTCCAAGCACAAACGGGTTGGTTGATCGCTTTCGATTATCTTATTCGAAGGCCTGGCACGCTGGCACAGAAGCAACACCAACTCGAGGGCATTGAGCGCGAACAATTCCCGGTCCGCACCCGTCGCCATGGTAAACGCGACCGCGCGTTCTAACTGGAGGATGATCTCCTCGCGCAGCGGTCCGTTCGAAAGATCCAGCGTATAGACGCCGAGGGGATGGCGCGTCCACTGCATCAAATCCAGCCAGTGACTCCGGGGGATAAAATGTGCCCAGAGGTGGTCCCATGGGAGCTTTCGCGCAGAGGTCTGCAGGGGCGTTTCCGGAGGGATCAGAACCAGAAGTTGCGGTTCTAAGAGGAGTGCAGGATGCTCACGCCGGGGCGATTCGTAACATCCCGCGCCGCCAAAGGTGTAGAGGAGCGTCCAGTCGTCCGTGCCATACCGCCGCTTGCCACCCTTGCCGACGCTGCGTCCGGTCAGTGTAAACCGGCCCCCACAGATTTGAGAGGCCCGGGGAGAAGCGTCAAACTGGTGCCGGTGCATGTCGGATATTATATGTTTTTTTGGTGGAAAATCAATGGCAAAGCACCTTTCCATCGATAATATTGTCAACGTTAGCCAAACCTCCCAACAAACATTTATTATGAAAAAATTCAGATTCGCCTCCATCCTCCCACTCTCCCTGCTGCTTCTTGGCGTCGGCTTGCCCAGTTCAAATGCCGCAGTCTATTATTCCCAGAACTTCGATTCGATGACGCTCGGTACGATTAATAACCAGACGGACAGCGGTCCCCTCGCGCCCTCGGCCACTTGGACAGACGATGATGCTGACGTCGTGCAGAACTCCGTCGCTGTCAGCGGCCAGGCTCTCTCCTTGAATAATAATAGTAGCGGAGCCGGAGCCTACCGGACGGGCATTTTCGATTCGTCGGCCAACCGGCCGACAGAGGTTTTGCAGTTTGACCTCCGCTTGCAGAAAACCATCCTAGACTACGGGGCGAATGCAAGCCTACAACAGCTCGTCCTCGTTCGTGGTCCGAACATCGATACGCAATTTGTCTTCGTTTACGTGGGTACAAAAGATGGAAGTGGCGTGGTAACAGCGAATAGGTTTGAACTCAGAGGCGACGGTCTTGACACTGTTGGGTCGATCGATGCTCCCACGTCAACGGACTGGTATCGCTTTACATTAAATCTGAATTGGACGAGCCCTTCCCTCGATTTGCTGGTCACTAAAGTCTCCGACAGCAGTGTTTTCTGGGATCCCGCAGCGATCACTACATTTCAAAGCAACGGCAACGTCAATGGCTTTGGCTCCACCGCTGATAACGACCCTGTCTCTGGTTTCTACTTGGACAACCTCACCGTTGGGGTGGTGCCCGAGCCGAATACGACTGCGCTTATGGGGGTTGCCTTTGCGGCGGGGATAATACTCTTCCGGCGGTTGCGCCGCCGGACGGTCTGAGAGAGATTACCCGCGATAGTCCCGCTTTAAACTGAAGTTTCAAAGACAAAAAGGGAGCCAATTACCTGCGACGCAGGAAATTGACTGCCCTTTTTGGGTTCTTCGCTACTTCCAGTGGGGTTGCGACTCCGTCAGCCCGGAGGGCTTGTGAAACTTAGCCGGTGGTGCCAACCCTGAGCTTTCTACACAACTTTTTTGGTATAATAGTGAAGGACAATTAACGCAAAGGGAGGGGGAAACAACAGGGCGGTTTGAGAACTCGCTGCCCGACTCGCTTGCGGGAGGACAACGAGCGCGCCGGGCATGAGTGGGATTTTGCGCTGTTTGCCGCCGGGTTGACTTCCGACGAGGTGAACCCCTTTTCTTTCTACCATGCAGAGCATGAAGGACATGAAGGGGGGAGAAGGCTGAGTAAGATTTTTTCTGAATCTTCATGCTCTTCATGTCCTTCATGGTTTTAATTCTTTTCTCCTCGGTCCAGGGTGTCCGCGTCCGCGCGGATAGCCGAAGAATACGCGCCCCGTCACGGCCAGTAGGCGGCAACTACCGAA
>JBDNGG010000438.1:0-3397 GCA_041689405.1 Terrimicrobiaceae bacterium
ATCGACTCCATGATCGAATCGAATACACTTAGAGCGCATCCGGATGGCAGATCGCCCGTCTAACTCCTTAGGTTAACGCACGAGCACCGACTATTCCGCAGTAGGATAACTCCCGAGGATCTTCACTGCCCGGCAATTGCGCGAGAGTCCGCGCAGAACATCGCCAAATGCCTCGTCACGCGAATGCCCTTCGACCTCGACGAAGAAGAACGTGTCGTTACTTCCCTTGGATGCGGGCCGACTCGCAAAATGCCGGAGATTTAGCTCCGCTTCCTTGAACGGCTCCAAGGCATCGACCAGCGCGCCCGGTCGATCCTCTACGCGCAGCAGCAACGTGGTCCGGTCGCGCCCAGTGATAGGAGTTGCTGTGCGGGCGAGGATGAAAAATCTCGCCTTCTTATCGGGCGAACTGTCGGAGGCAAGCACCACCTCTCCGCAGATCACGAGCGATGTATCCGTGAGGGCGTCCAAGGTGCGGCCATCGACGCCGCCAATTACCGAGTCGATCGGAACCACTCCACAATCGCCTTCTCCGCGTTCCACGGCTTCAAATAGTTCGCTGATTTCCGGGAAAAAAGTATAACTGACACTCGATCCGAAACGGGCGCGAGCGGCTTGATGGGTGACGCTGCTTTCGTGACCGTGGCACGCGATGACAACATCTTTTTCCAATGCGAGAGACGCGGAAATAATCTCGCGGTAGATCGCACGGATCGCCTTGTCACCGAGCGGTCCTGAACTCCGCTCACAAAGGCTGCGGAGCAGACTTGCCTCCCGGGCGGGCGCGTATATCGGCAACCCGTCCCTGCTTTTCACACGCCCCACTTCGAGGGCAATCGATGCGCGCTCGTTCAGCAGACGAAGCAGTTCACCGTCAATGCCATCGATTTTTTCGCGCAATTCATTTAAGTCACTCATAATACTTTCTAAAAAACCATCTGGTTATGATGGGTTATTCTCGCTGGTGCCGGGTGATTCCTGCAAGACATCCCCCAAGTCGACGGGGGGCAGAGTATCAATATCCGCGGACGGGATGTCCAGCACTGCCTGATTCGGCTGATCGGTGGAAGATGCTTCATTTTGTGACTCGACTGGATCCGTAGACGAATCGGTTACCGGGGCAGGATCGGCTGTCTTTGCCGCATGGTGCTCGGCGACGGCCTCGGCGGCGCGTCGCAACTCGCCGGCATTTGGCAATTCGTCCAGACCTCGTAAGCCGAAATGCTCCATGAAAAAATGGGTTGTTTCGTAAAGTAGCGGTCTGCCGGGGATATCTGCACGTCCGGCGATGCGGACGAGGTTGCGGTCCAGTAATGTCTGCATCACGCCGTCCACGGACACCCCCCGCACGGCTTCGATGTCGGCGCGGGTTACGGGTTGACGGTAGGCAATGATTGCGAGTGTCTCGAGCGCAGGTGCGCTCATCCGGGCGGGCTTGCTTTCCGGATAAAGCTGTCGAAGCCACGGACCAAATGATGCGGACGTGACCAACTGCCATCCGGCGGCCGTTTCGCGAATCACGAACGATCGTCCGCTATCGGCATACTCGGAGGAAAGCGCATGCACGGTGTCCACGACATCATTTTCGCGGGAATTCGCGAGGTCCGTGAGCTCTGGGTTTTCCTTTGCAGCCTCGGCGGCCCCACGCAGGGCAGCTAGGATTTCTGCAGCCGAGATGGGTTTTTCAGAGGCAAAAATGATCGCCTCTACTATTTGTTTCAGTGATTTCTCTTCAGTCGTCATGCGTGATCAATATGTTTGCGGCGGGCAGCTCTATGGCTCACGCATGCACGGAGGGGCTGATGTCTGCACCATCGATCCAGATCTCACCAAATTGCCCATCCTGCCTGACACGGAGTTGTTTCATGCGGATGAGTTCCAAGATGGCCAGAAATGTCACGACCACTTCAGATCGCGACGCCTGCTCAGGAAACATCTCCTCAAACCGGAGCGAAGTTCCATTTCCGATGAGTTGCAGGACATGTTCGATTTTGTCTGCGACTGTGAAATTCTCCGCGAAGATCTCACGGAGGTTTTCCTGAACCGGCGTACGCCGCTTGAGCACCCGCTGGAATGCGCGAATGAGATCAAAAATCCCGACCTCTTCGACGAGGAGATTTTCGTCCACCGGCAGTTCCGGAAGCGCCGGGACGCGCGCGTAAAGGTTTTCTTGCACCGCCTCGAGATCGCGCAAGCGACCGGCGGCCTCTTTGAACTTTTTGTATTCGATGAGCTGCCGGATGAGCTCCCACCTCGGGTCATCCTCATCGGCGTCTTCCTCGGCCATCTGCTGATCAACCGGGAGCAAGGTCCGGCTCTTAATGTAGAGAAGGTTTGCCGCCATGACGATGAACTCGCCCGCTAGGTCAATATTCAGGAGGTGGAATGACTCAATGTATTCCAGATACTGTTTGGTAATCCGCTCGATCGAAATTTCGTAGATGTCCACTTCATCACGTTTGATGAGGTAGAGCAGCAAATCGAGCGGGCCTTCGAACACGTCGAGCTTAACTTTATATTCTCCGTCCATAGGTGGCGGGCACTGGGCGGCGATGCGTCAGGGGGCGCGTGCCGACGTGCGATCCAGTTTATCGATTAATATTACACCCGGCGATAGCCGCGCTTGATCGTCTCTGCCGCGAGTTGGGATTCGTGCTTTTTCTTCAACACGCGTTTCGTCTTCCGCTTGCGGAGTTGCCGCGCGAGTTTGTCAGAAACTTTGTCGATGGCTGCATACAGGTCCGTCTCGGAATCCTGAGCGTGAACGTCCGGACCGGGAACGGCGAGATGAACTTTAACGACGTACTTTTTTACCTTCGTATCGTCTTGGACGAGCACCACATGGGCGCCGATAATTTCGGACGTGATGGTTTCGAGATGCTCAAGTTTTGCCGCAACAAAAGAATGGATTGCTGCGGTTAGAACGAGGTGACGGGGGCTCAGGTGAATCTGCATGAGATAAATTGTGTCACCCGCGACGCTGGCAAGCTAGCCCAAAACGGAAAAGAAATCAGCGGGCGCATTGCCCCAAATAGAATGACACCCGGAGAAGGGTGAGAAAGAAGGTTTAGAAGGTCGTTGCGCCAGAAAGAATGACACCCAGATGAAAAGAGAATCCGGGAATATGAGTTATAACAGCAAAGAAGAATATTTGGAGAGTTGTCGGGCACGATATCCGAGGCGAAACCGAATGGGGCGGAGTGCGATGATCGGCTGAGCCAAGGGGCCAAGGGGTCGGCCAAGGGGTCCGGCCAAAGGGTCGGTCATTCATATTGACACATTTTTGGAAAGCGCATTCGCTAAGGATCTCCAGTTTCCGCCATGCAGCAGAGAGGCAACCTCTTTGAGCGTCAATGTTGTTTCCTTTCTGAGTTTGCGTGCAATACGGACTTTGATG
>JBDNGG010000439.1:0-2788 GCA_041689405.1 Terrimicrobiaceae bacterium
GCGTGGACCTTGCCGGCAACGTGTTTGCCAAGACTCCGTCGGGCGCGATCCGTTTCGACCAGGCGGATACGATCCGGTATTCCGACTACAATAGCTACGGGTCAGACGAAGTGGTTTGGACTGTCGGATCGGGTCCTTTGTCGTTGGAGAAAGTGCGCGCCCAAAGCCATGATCTCTATTCGCGGGTGGTCGTGCCGGAGTTTCAAATGGAAAACGGCGCACCGATCCTGGCCAACCCGGGCTCCTTCCGGGTGGGAGGACCCCAAGGGACTCCCTTGGGAATCTACACCATGATTGTTGACCGCGAACCTCGACTGTTCGGTCCGGAAGTGTATTCCGCCACCTCCACCACGGCCAATCTGGAATGGTGGACCGCACCTCTCTCCCGCTCCGTTTTTGAGTGGAGCGAGGCTGGCGGCGATTGGACCACAGTGGAAGTGAACTCGGATGGTTATGCCGGGTATAGTCTCACCGGGCTAAAGCCCGATACGGCTTATGAGGTCCGCATCACCGCAGTGGCGGAATTGGAGAGCCAAAAGTCCTTCTTCGTGAACATTACCCGGACGCCGCTGGAAAAGTCGCTGCTCTCCACCCCAGCCACGGTGAAGTTCCGGACGGCGGCCAGCGACCGGGCTCCGGTGACCTTCTACGTCGCCCCGGATGGCAAGGATTCGAACGAAGGCCGATCCCGTGACTCCGCCTTCCAGAGTGTCCAACACGCCGCCGATCTGGCAAATCCAGGGGACACGATCCTGATCGCAGGCGGAGAGTATGAGGGAACCGTTCGTGTACGGAACAGCGGGACTCCAGACAAACCCATCACCTTCCGCGGCATCGCGGGAGAGAAAGTGCTCTTCCATGGCGCGGGAAAATTTCTCCCCCGGGCCTTCGTCGCCATGGGGAAGAACCATATCCGGTTTGCAGACCTTCGCTTCTCCGAATACTACGATTCCGCAGGTCAAACATCGGGAATTTTTGTCCTCAATCAAAGTAACGGAATAGAAATCGAGCGCTGCTTCTACAATGGAAGCACCGTGGGATATGCTCCGAGCTTTGTCATGGCCAAGGAGTCCAAGGACCTTCTGGTCCGCAACTGCGTCATGATCGGCGTCTTCAACGGCACCATCACCTTGTTCCGGTGCCCGGATGCGGTCATCGAGCACAGTGTGTTCGCGAGACCTCGCATCATCCAGGGAACATGGGTGAACAATGCCGATGAAATCATCACCTTGCGAAACAATATCATCACGGACAACCAGCCGACAAAAGTCATCGTACCTCTGCTGGAAATAAGTGATGCAAGGTTTCTCCGGGAGGAAAACAATTGCTTCTACATGCGGCTTCCCGCCGATGAGCGCAAGGTGGCCATGCTTTATGACGCCAAGGCCTACGAACGCACTATCCCCGGTTTCGGCCTGAACCCGGTGGAAGCAAGCGAACTGCCGGACACCCCGCTCAAGGTCACCCTCGCCGACTTGCAGAAAAAGACCGGCTCCACCACCTCGATCGCTGCCAATCCCCAATTCCGCGGAGCAGCCGATCTGGGACAGGTGGACAAAGACGGCAAGCCGCTCTTCATGGCAGATGTCTTGCTGACGAAAAAAGATGCGGATTTTGCCGATTACTTCGCCACGGATCCCGAAATGATCCGTCGTGAAATCGGCTTGCAACCCAAAGCATTTCAATAATGAAAACAATCACAACCCGGAGCCATTATTGAAAATGAAAATCCTTACTACCGCTGAGCATGAAGACCGCCGAAGTTGATCCCAAACGCATTCGACGGCACCTGCAACACCTGACGGAAACGATCGGTCCCCGGCTGGCCGGATCTCCGGCGGAGGCCCGGACAGCGGACTATATCGCCGAGGAATTCCGCCGTCACGGTGCCGATGTGCGCATAGAGGAGTTTCCCGTATGCGAACGCCGGGTAACCCGTCAAACGCTGCAAATCCGTTTGAATCGGACATGGCGGACGGTGCCCTGCTCGGTGATGAACGGATCGCCCGGCACAGGCGGACAGCAGATCGAGGCACCGATGGCGGTGATCGAACCACCGGAATTGCAGAAACCGTCGTATGAGGAATATGCCGGCAAGGCGATTCTTCTTCTGGGGACTCAAATCGAGAATCCCGACCATTACCGGCGATTGCTGGCGGCAAAACCAGCCTTTCTCATGCTGGTGGACGTGCGCTATCCCACCGACACCTGCAGGGCCGACGGTCTGTTTCCGGCCTACACCCACCGCTACGGCTCGGTTCCTTCGGTAACGATTCCTTTTATCCAGGCGTGGCAGATTGATACGGCGGACCGCGCCAGACTCCTGGTGGTCGGCGATGGCGTTGCTTCCACCTCCCAGAACGTCATCGCCACCCTGGCTGGCGATCCGGCCGGAGCAGGCCCTGTGATTTTCGCTGGTGGACATCATGACACGCAGGCAGACTCGCTCGGAGCCGACGACAATGGGACTGGCGTGGTGGCCTTGCTTGAACTGGCCCGGCTGCTGGCCCCGTTGCCACGGAAACGGGAGATTCGCCTGATTTCTTTCGGTGCTGAGGAACAGCTTTCGGTAGGAAGCGCTGCCTATGTCCGCACGCATCGCGAAGAGCTGGCACGGCGCGGCGGATTCATGGCGAATTTCGATTCTTTCGGCTCGCGTCTGGGGTGGTATCAATTGCACGTCTGCGGGGAAACGGTCCTGGCTGATTGGCTACTCAAACGCATGGAAGCGGCTGGTCAATATGCGGAGCTTCGCACGAATGCCGTGCCCTACCAGGATGCGTTCCCA
>JBDNGG010000440.1:0-4578 GCA_041689405.1 Terrimicrobiaceae bacterium
AAATGGCTTCCCGGCCTACCGCCCGAAGCCGCACTGGTGCTCAGCGGGTGAGAATCCGGGTCAAAGCACAGAAATTTGCTCCGGCGGCGTTGCGGAAATCCTCAGCGACGAATCCTTGTGTCCATTTTCCTATTTAGGTTAAATTCTTGGCGGCAATTACCACGATGGAAACAATAAAAAAGGGGAGCGGGTTCCACCACTACCCTTCCGATAAAGTTACTGGAGATCTTGGAATCAGGAAACCTGACGGCGACGACGGGCAGTCCAGAGCATAAATGCAGCACCGATTCCGATCAGCGCCCGGGTGAATGGCTCGGGGATGGCGGAGAAGCCGATGCGAGGATCAGTTGATGCAGCAGCGTCATTTGCGGCAGTGAGCCCGATATTCGACCACACACTGGGGAAGCTGGTTGCGTTGCTACCTGCGGTCGTGTTCCAACCAGCAGCTGTTGAGAGCCGAGTGAAGCTCGTGTTAGCTCCTTTGTTTCCTCAATCGGTGTACCCGATCGCATCAACAACATTGGCAGTTACAAAAGTTCCAATGCCCAGTGTGAGAGAAATGGAATCATCCCCGGTGAAATTGGCCACACCATTCGCCGTTGTAAAGGACGTCACGTAACTTGGGACAGGCGCGGATTGAGTGTTTCCGAGGATCGGCGAAACGCCTGATGCCAATGAACCAGAAGATAAATCAAAGACGGAACTAGCAGTTCCATTTGACTTGTACGCCTCAGTATTGGCATTTGACCAAAGGTGAACTTGGTAAGCAGTAGACGCGAAATTAATAGACACCCCTCCCACATTGGTGAGCTCAATCCACCTATTCGTTCCAGTGCTGCCCTCGTAATACTGTGTGATTAGGAGCTGCGCGTTTGCCCCCGAGCGTAGCCGCTGCTAGGCCGATGATTATGAGTATTTTTTTTCATAATGTTTTTGGCTTTCGGATTGAAGTTACGGCGGGAGTGGTCAGCCGGCACCAAGAAGTTTGTGACAATTTTGTAATGCTTCTTGGATTTATGGCGTCAAATTCAAGGCGGCAGTAGCATCGGTAAATTAGGTTATTAGTGTTGGTTGTGGGATACATCAGCAAGCGCGGTGCCAAGTGATCCGAAAAACACAAACACTCCATCATTTTTTGAAATAGCAGAGGGAGGTTCTTCGTTCGAAACGGGCGCATGAGCCCAAGCTACCCAACGCTCATGCAGAGTTTTCTTCGCTCTTGTGCCTCATACGCGGTCTCCGAGGGAGCATTACTTCCTGGTGAACCTCGCGACCTTTGCGCAGAAATGCATTCTTTTTATGCCACCTGGCCTCCCGTTTGGTGCTGAATTGCGACTGATTCTTGCGCAGTGCGGGGCGATTCGATAGGGTGGCGGGTCTGATGAATTCGAAACGCGTTTCACTTTACGATACGACGCTGCGTGATGGCACGCAGGGGACTGGCATCTCGTTTTCGGTGCAGGACAAAATTCGTGTGGCGGAGCGGTTGGATGCGTTTGGGGTGGACTACATCGAAGGTGGATGGCCGGGCTCGAATCCGCGGGATGTCGCATTTTTTGCAGAGGCAGCCAAACGCACCTGGAATCATGCGAAGATTGTAGCATTCGGCAGCACGCGCCGCAGCAAGGTGGCAGTGGAAGATGACTCCCAAGTGCGCCTCCTGCTCGATGCGCAGACGCCCGTTGTGACGGTTGTGGGAAAGACATGGCCTCTGCATGTGACCGAGGTGCTTGGCGTGACGTTAGAGGAAAATCTGAGCATGATTGCGGACACGGTCCGATTTCTCAAGTCGCGTGGGCGCGAGGTGTTCTACGACGCCGAGCATTTTTTTGACAGTTACCGCGAGGACCCGGCTTACTCGCTTGCGACGGTCAAGGCTGCGCACGATGCGGGCGCGGACTTGGTAGTATTGTGCGAGACCAATGGAGGCGCACTGCCGGAAACCGTGGGTGCGGTCACCGCAGAGGTTATCGCCGCGCTTGGAACGCCCGTCGGTATCCACACCCACAACGATTGTGGGCTGGGCGTTGCGAACGCGTTGGCGGCGATCCGGGCGGGGGCGTCGCAAGTTCAGGGAACTATCAACGGGTACGGGGAGCGCGTCGGAAATTGTAACCTCGTGAGCGTAATTCCTAATCTCCAGTTAAAGATGGGGATTCCTGTGGTCGATGATTTAAGTCGGCTGCGTGAGGTGTCGAACTTTGTAGATGAGGTGGCCAACGTCCCGCATGACATCCGCGCACCGTTCGTAGGATCGGCTGCATTTACCCACAAAGGCGGACTGCATGTCCATGCAATCCAGAAATTGGCGCGTACTTACGAGCATATCGATCCAGCCGAAGTGGGAAACCGTCAGTCAATTGTAGTCTCCGATTTATCGGGTCAAAGCAATGTGCTGGCCAAGGCTCGAGAGCTGGGGTTCACGCTCGAAAAGGGAGCGCCGGAGGCGTCCCTGGCGCTTGCGGAAATCAAACGTCTAGAAAACGTAGGATACGAATTCGAGTCCGCAGATGCGTCGTTCGATTTGCTGATCCGTCGCTTGCTCGGCCGATGGCTGCCACTATTTGACCTCAAGGAATACCACTGCACTTTCCGGCGATGCCAAGACTCGGGGTTCAGCACCTGCGAGGCGACCCTGAAGATCGTGCTTAACGGCCGCCATGAATACACCGTTGCAGAAGGGGATGGCCCGGTGGCGGCGCTGGATGCGGCGCTACGCAAGGGGCTGCGGCCGTTCTACGCTTGGATCGATGACATCGCGCTCACTGATTATAAAGTCCGCATCGTGGATGGCAGCAAAGGCGCTGGCGCGCGCACCCGAGTGCTGATCGAATCGTCCGACGGCAATGTGACTTGGGGCACGGTCGGGGTCTCGGACAATATCATCGAGGCAAGCTGGCAGGCGCTCGTGGACAGCTACGAATACTTCGGGCTGAAGTACCGCAGTGATCCTGAGGTCTAATTCCAAAAAAGAGGACGAAAGTGAGGAGCTTGACTCGTTAGTCGACTCCTAAAAGAAACTGTTCGTCATAAGCTGCCCGCGTTTCGTGTGCAGCCCTCGGAAAATAGCGAAGAACTAATCAGATATGCTTAAACCACCCGATTCGAGCAGGTGCTAGGTTAGTATTGATTTGTTTTACCTCCGTGTACGCCTCGTATCCGTATGTCCCGAGCTCCCGGCCCATACCGCTCTGCTTGTAGCCGCCCCAAGGGGCTTCGTTGAACGTGGGATGGTAGGAATTGATCCAAGTGATGCCCGCACGCAGGTGGCGAATGACCCGCTGTGCGCGAGCTCCGTCGCGCGTGAATACAGCACCCGCAAGGCCGTAAATGGTGTCGTTTGCCAATCGGATCGCTTCGTCTTCGGTGTCAAATACCTGAACCGAGAGGACCGGGCCGAAGATTTCCTCGCTGATGATTTTCATATCGGGCCGCGTATTCGCAAAAATCGTTGGCTGAAGAAAATTCCCACTGGCGCGTGCATCCTGGTAGCGATTGCCGCCGCATAAAAGCTCCGCGCCTTCGGACTGGCCGATGGTCACATAGGACATCACCTTTTCCAAGTGCGCTGGCGAGATGAGAGGTCCCATTTCTGTGCCGTCCTGCATGCCGGGGCCCACGACGATCTTACCTGCCGCCTCCGCAAGCTTCGGAAGCAGTGCGTCTGCGAGCTTACGCTCTAGGAGCAGGCGCGAACCCGCGCTGCACACCTCGCCCTGCCCCGCAAAGATTCCAAACAGCGCAAATTCCAGCGCGACGTCGAGGTCGGTATCCGCAAACATGATATTTGGGCTCTTCCCGCCCAACTCAAGCGATACTTTTTTCAAATTACCGACTGCAGCCGACATGATTTTCCGCCCGGTCACCCCGCCTCCGGTAAAGGCAATCTTATCTACCCGGTCATGGCTGGCCAGCGCGACGCCGACCGGGTCACCTGCCCCATAGACCAAATTCGCAACGCCGGCGGGAAATCCAGCCTCATCAATCAATCGAAAAAGCCGCTGCGCGCTCAGCGGCGTCAGTTCGGAAGGCTTGAGGATGCAGCAATTCCCTGCGGCCAGCGCCGGCGCAAGCTTCCACGCAGCCATGAGGAGTGGATAGTTCCATGGGATGATTTGCCCGCATACGCCAATCGGCTCGCGGACGGTCTGGCAGAGCATATTCGGATCTGCCACCTCGAACGTCTGGCCATGCGGCTTCGTGGCGAATCCGGCGTAATAGCGGAAACAGCCGGCAGCGTCGGCGACATCATATTGCGCCTCCCGCAGGGGTTTTCCATTATTCAGGGTATCCTCTTCCGCCAACTGCGCGGCCTCCCGGTCAATCAGGTCCGCCAGTCGAAACAACAGCGCCGCCCGCTCGCCGGCAGGCGTCCAGCGCCAGGGGCCGTCATCAAATACTTTTCGGGCGGCATCGACGGCGGCATCCACATCTTCACCGGACGACTCCGTCGCGGTGCCAAGCACGGAATTATCCGCCGGATTGTGAAACTCCCGCGTGCGTCCCGAGCGGGATGGGAGAAATTTTCCGCCGATGTAATTGAGGAGAACGTTGGCTATCATAGAGCGAAGATACCCC
>JBDNGG010000441.1:0-1525 GCA_041689405.1 Terrimicrobiaceae bacterium
GGACTGTCAGCCGAAAAGGCCCAACAAATGAAGTCGGCCATTGCCAACTACCGGGCCTTGGAGGCAATCATCCAGGAAATGCGGGAAATCACCCAAAATCTCATCCTGCGCGCCCCCGAAATCCCGGAAAAAGCCCGGCAGGAAAAACGTCCCAAACCGGCCTTATCTTAGTGCCATTCGGGACCGACTCCTTTTCGACCCATTTTCCATTTACCCAATATCGCGCTGCGGTTGCGGAGCGTTAATGCGAATGTCCTGTGTAGTGCCCTCACTTTCTTAGGAGGGTCTCGCGGGTGGCCCGACAAAAGAAGTCAAAAATATCCCGGTGACAAATCCGCCCAAATGCGTCGCGAATGCTGTGTTGTTGCCACCTGGATTCACGGTGCCTGTGAGATCTAGGAAAAACCCGATGGCGGCAAAAAGCCCGAGCGTCGTCGGAGACACTGGCCGCGCGATCGGCCAGACAAATGGGTCTGGAAGCGAACATCGCACGACCAGCCCGAGATAAGCGCCTTGAAACCCAAGCACCGCGCCCGAGGCCCCGAGCATTGGGACTGCGCTGTCGCTGTTAAACACGACGTAGCAGATTGACCCGCCGATGGCAGTGACTACATAGACCACCAAGACCCACCATTGCCCGATTAATTCACCTACAACGTAGCCGAAAATCCAAAGGTAAAGCAGGTTGAACAAAAGGTGCTCGATATCCGCGTGGAGAAACGCATAGGTCAAAAGCGTGAAAAGGCTCTGGATGTCAGCCGCGGGGGAATTGCCCTCCAGCAAATTATCCCAGCTCGCGATTAACTGAGTTGGCACGCACATGAGCCCGGTCGTGGCATCCGCTGGAAGAAGAAACTCGACCAAAAACACGGCGGCATTCAACGCGACGAGGCCGAATAAAACCCAGTGCTCGATAACGAGTGCTTTGAAATTGCTGCGATCCTGCATGCTTAAAATCCTGCCCAACGAATAGCTGGCCAACGCAGATTCCGTCTAGGCTGAATGCGGAGAGAAGTGAATCGCTGTGATTTCTGACAGAATTAGCAAAATTGGAAAACATTGGAATCTCACGATCTCGCAGGGAGCCTCTGCTGATCTACCCGGCCTGGGATTTTATGGCGGCATTTCGCATCCGCCTCCTTTGCGCTCAGATCCACGCGATTCTGCGCAGCTTGACTGCGGGCGAAAACTAGGAGCTCGTCGGGCTTGACAACATCTCGCGCGCTGCAAATGCTTTTCTGGTGATCACTCATCCCTACTGCGCCCAAGCCTCAGCTCTCAGGCCCAAAAAACTTGGCGTTTGCCATGTCTTCTGTATTCCTGGAGCCGTGGTGCAGGTCCACGAGGGAGTTTTAAACCATCCATGATCCAGCCTGGCTCTCCCAACGCCGTTACATTGAGCTGTGCAGTGCCCTCGGGGGTTTTGGAAGCGCTCCAGGAGCGGATGGAGCGCACGGGGGAAACCCTCGACCTTGCCGTCTCCTCCTGCCTTGCCGAGGCGCTCGATGTCGAGCAGCACTCGATA
>JBDNGG010000442.1:0-11709 GCA_041689405.1 Terrimicrobiaceae bacterium
CGGATCGTTCCCTCGCCGGCGAATGATAAAATCGTTGATTCAGCCGCTTGGTAGGGAGCGGAGGACCATGCGCGCATTTCCAGTGATGCCGTTGCTTCATGTGGCACGCGATTGTCCACCGTGCCGCCGTGGATGCTTCCGATGTTCACTGTGACGCCCGCTTGATAGTCGGTGAGTGCGTGTAATTTGCCAACGATGGTTGCGAGTTCAGCAATGGCGTTTGCTCCGCGAGCGTGTTGAGCGCCTGCGTGCGCGCCCCGGCCCATCGTGTGAATGCGGAAGGTTCCGCGGCCTTTACGTTGACGAACGACGCGAAATGCTTGCGGCGTTCCCCCGTCCGCTTCGAAGAGCAGACATGCGGTTTTTCCCCCAGGGAATTGCCCTCGACACGCCATTCCGAAATCCTCGGAATCGACTTCTTCACACGAGTTAAGCGCTACCACCCAATTGATCGCCGAAAATACCGCGGGCCACTCGCGGTGCATCGCGGTGAGGAGCATCCAGATCATTGCGGTGCCGCCTTTGATGTCGTTGGTTCCGGGACCATGGATGCGGTTTCCTTCCACCCTCCAGGCGAAGTCGTTGCGCAATTCCTCCTCGGCGGGATACACCGTATCGAGGTGCGCTATCAGAGCAATCGTGGGCAGATCGTCCCGTGGGTCGCTGTTTAGAAAAAGGTGATCGCCGAATTCCGCACGGGCCGTCGGCACCCGTTTCGCGGAGAATCCCAGAGGCGCGAATTGCGAGGCAATCATATCTGCGACGGCGTTCACGCCTTGGATGTTTGCGGTAAAGCTGTTCTCCGCAACGAGTCGCTTCAAAAAATCAAGCATTCCGGGCAGGTCGGCGGCGCAGGGAAGGGGAGATGGATTCATAAAAGGTCGGAATTGGCGTAGGGTATGCTAAGTGCGAGCGGTTACGGATACAGTCGCGATTCACAGCAGCGCCGATAATCATTGAACCCGCATGGATAGTTCAAACCAATATGCATCCTATTTCTGATTTGCCCACCCCTGCACTCGATCTCGTGCTTCGCGTGGGCTGCGAGTTGCGGTATTCGTGTCCTGAGCCTGCGCCGGCCTTGCTGACGATTAAACCGCGCCACGACAGCCATCAATCCATCCGCACGGAAAGTGTGCACTTGGATCCGGACCTTATTGCTATCGAGGCGGAAGATGATCACGGAAACGTGATCCTACGAACCGTCCTGAAAGCCGGGGAAAACTTGTTCCGCTATGACGGCCTGGTGTCGGTGCCGAGCGCTCGCGAAGATTTTGCTCACGCCGATGGGGCCATTTCGCCGGACCAGCTTCCGGCGGAGTTGCTTCGATACACGATGCCATCCCGATATTGTGATTCGGACAAGTTGCTGGATTTTGCTTGGGACAAATTTGGCCATCTTTCGCATGGCTTGGAGCGGGTTCGCGGAATCCGGGATTGGGTGCATAAAAATATCGAATATCGCACTGGATCTGGAAGCCCGCTGTTATCGGCGTCTGATATCATCAGCCGCGGATTTGGCGTTTGCCGGGATTTGTCGCATTGCGGTGTGACGCTTTGCCGAACATTCAATCTGCCCACGCGCTACGTGAGCGGATACGTCGCCGATGTGGGATGTGAAGATCCCGGCACGCCGATGGACTTCCATGCGTATTTCGAGGTTTTCATTGGAGGGCGGTGGCAGATATTTGATGCCCGGTTTCCGGAACCCCGGATTGGGCGCGTCCGAATCAGCGCAGGTTATGACGCTGGAAATTGTGCTTTCACGACGATCTATGGTGGCGCGGCGCTCATGGGATTTAATGTCTGGTCGTATCAAGTCGATCCGGCCGACGTGAACGTTGGCGATCCGGTGGACCTATCGCGCCGTCTGTGCGGCACGCCAGCCCTGAGGTTTCCGAGCGCCCGGGCCGCAGACATAACCTCTCCACTCCTTCTCGGGAGCCTGCTGGTGGCATAAGTCCAGTTCCCGAATATGCAGCGCCTTCGTCTCAAGTTTGCTCAATCCTGGGTCGTTAGTAATCGCTTTCCGCCTTCTTGATCCATTCAGGTTGTAACAGCCGCCCATTTATTTACATGCCGGATTCTATTGGGGTGGCGCTTGACATAGCGGACCATGCTCTACAAGTTTTTCTCCATGAATTCACCTTCAACAGCACACTGCATCATGCCGCAAATCCCGCTGGACGAGAGGGACCGTCAACAGGCACTTGACGACCTGCGTCTGATCGATACGCCTCAAGAAGAGCGCTTCGACCGGATCGTTCACCTCGCGCAATTGTTGTTCCGCGTATCTATCGCCTACATTTCACTGGTTGATAAAAACCGGCAGTGGCTCAAGTCCAAAGTCGGGCTGGCAGTGTCCGAGACGTCGAGAGACATCTCGTTTTGCGGACACGCAATTCTGCAAGATCGTGCGATGGTCGTACCAGACGCGTTGCAGGACTATCGGTTCGCAGGCAATCCGATGGTGCAAGGCGAGCCGTTTATTCGGTTCTATGTAGGCCAACCGCTTCGCGGGCCGTCCGGTCATAAGGTTGGCACCCTCTGCCTGGCCGACCGGGAACCTCGCGAGTTTTCGGAACATGACCTGCAGTTATTGGAGCAACTGGGGCGGTTGGTCGAACGTGAGTTCACGCTGCTTGATCAAATCCAAATGCAAATCGAAAACCTTCGTGCCAAAGAGGAAATCGAGCGAAAGAGCCAGGAACTAGAGCGGGCGGTGGCAGCGCTGTCCGAGGAAAAAGAGCATTCCGAATTATTGCTGAAAAACATATTTCCCGGTGAGGTGGCGGATGAACTCAAATTGCAGGGCCGAGTCCGCGCGGTTGCCCATGAGCGCGTCTCTGTCTTGTTTGCGGATTTCAGTCAATTCACTTCGGTCGCAGCGACGTATCAGGCCGCGGAGTTGGTGGAGGAACTCAATCGGTGTTTTTGTCTTTTCGACGGTCTGTGTGGCCGCCACGGCGTGGAGAAGTTAAAAACAATCGGCGATGGATATCTCTGCGTGAGTGGGATTCATGGCGATCCGGTTGACGCCGGACTGCGCTTGGTCAAATTCGCTGAAGAGGCGATGGCATTTGTTTTGAAGCGGAAAATTGACATCGAAGCCTCAGGCAAGAAATATTGGAGCATGCGGATCGGGATTCATTGCGGCCCTGTCGTGTCCGGCGTCGTTGGTATCAAGCGCATGGCCTATGACATGTGGGGCGAGACGGTGAATACGGCAGCCCGGATGGAGCAAAACTCAGAGCCGGGGCGTATCACGTTATCGAAGAATTTCCGCGATATGCTCGGGGACCGTATTGTTTCTGAATCACGCGGAGTCCTGCCGATCAAGCACAGCGAGGACATGGAGATGTTCTTTTTTGAACGGTTCGCGTGAGACCGCCTGCGGCCAAGGTCAGGAGCCGAGGGTTGCGATGGCAGCCTCGACTTCCTCTGCGTGGTTTTTTGTGCCTGCCTTTGCCGAATGCCAGATGATCTTCCCGTCACGGACCAAAAACGACTGCCGTGCGGAGATCCCCGCCACAATCGTGGGCACGCCAAACGCCTTGATCACCTTTCCGTCGTCGTCAGCGATCAGGGTGAATGGAAGGTTGTATTTGTCGGCAAATTTCTTCTGAGCAGCCGGGGTGTCTTTGCTTACGCCGATGACATCCACGCCGAGCGCTTTGAGGTCTTCGATTCCGTCGCGCAGCGAACACGCCTGAGCGGTACACCCGCCCGTGTCTGCTTTGGGATAAAAATAGACCAGCGTTGTCCCAGTTGCGAGCTTGGCTCCTAGATCGACGGACGCCGCGTTCTGATCGAGTACTATGATTGCGGGAGCATCGGCGCCGATGGCGAGAGGTGTTGCGTTAAGATTGATACCGAATAGGGACATGGAGATTGCTGCAAGGGTGAAGGTGAGTTTGCGAATTATGAAAAAATTCATTATTAACATATACGCGCAGTAATCCCATTGTGCAGCAACCCAAATTACTTTCTTCATGGTCTCTCTCCGAATTCTTTTCTGCATATACCTGGTCGCTTTGTGCGGGTGTTCCGCGCCGGTTGATCCGCGAGAGATCGCACCCGTGGAGCTTATGGAGTCGGTTGCCGATGTTCCGGTGGAAAAAGTCTGGGTGCATCCGTCGGCGCGCCGACTGCTCGCTTGGGCTGGCGCGGAGCCCGGGAATGCCAATGCTGGCGATGAGGCGGCGGCCATGGATCCCTCGGCATGGCGGGAGCTCGAGCGGGCGCACCATTACAATGCGGTTGTGGTGGCTGGCAGCTGGAGTGAGATCGGGCCGCTCGTGATGCACCTTCGTGAGTCTCCGGATTTTTACATTGATCAAGTGGACGCATGGGGAGTCGTCTTCCGTCGGGGATCAGCCACGCTATGGACTCCTCCCGAAGTCCAGGAAATTGCATTAGGAGAGTCTGAGGGTCGGCGCGCGGCGATCCTCTCGCGGATGGCAATGATCCTCCAAGCTATGGGGGAAAACCGGGCTGCCCAGAGCGCGATCGCCACTGCCATGGAACTGAACGGGGAGGATGCCCATGTGCAGGCGCGCAAAGCTGCTCTCGACCTGCAACGCGGGCGGCTCAATGAAGCGGTATCGGGCGCAGATCTGGTGCTGCGCACATCGCCAGATCACGTGGCAGCCCTTCAGATCAAGGCGCAGGCACTATCGAGGGGCGGTGCGTCAGATCAAGCCTGGGAGGTTGCTGAGCATTTGGTTCGTGTGGCATCACCGAATGATATGATCTCGCTGGCGCTCCACGCTCAGTTGGCAAACGATGCCCGTGCCTACAGCAGGGAGCAGGAGTCACTCGAAGCCCTTGTGCGGTTTTCCGAGCAAGCCGGAGTCGACCCCGTGATGTATCGGGTGCTTTTAGGCCAATGTTACGCCCGTTTAGGGCTGGGTCGCCAAGCCATGGAGCAATTTCTCAAGGTGCAGTCCTTGGAATCGCTCCCCGCCGCGGCGCGCTCCGATGTGGATACCGCCATCGGAAAGCTGAAGCGGACCGGATTTTAAATCGTTTCGAGATCCGAGTGGATCCTGAGCCCGGATGCGAATGCCGTGCTTATACGGTGGATTCTTTTGCAAAATTTCTGATATATAGGAGTTTCATCCATGAAGCCGAAACTTCCATCACCCAACCTGCGCCCCTATTCCTCTGCTGTTCTTGACGGTCCACACCGCGCTCCGAGCCGCGCTATGTTATATCCGGTCGGGTTCACCGACGCCGATTTCGGTAAACCCCAAATTGCTGTCGCATCGACGTGGAGCGATGGCATCATATGCAATATGCACATCGGCCAACTCGCTCGCGAGTCGGCATTGGGGATCAATCAAGCCAACGGAAAAGCGACAATTTTTAATACCATAACGATTTCTGATGGGATTTCGATGGGAACTGAAGGGATGAAATATTCTCTCGTTTCGCGCGAAGTGATAGCGGATTCCATCGAGACGGTGATTGGATGCCAAGGATACGACGGGTTCGTGGCAATCGGCGGATGTGATAAAAACATGCCTGGTTGCATGATCGCGATTGCACGCCTCAATCGCCCTGCGATTTTCGTCTATGGTGGCACGATTTTGCCCGGCTGCCTGAACAATCGAAAGCTCGACGTGGTTTCCGTCTTCGAGGCGGTTGGTCAACTGGCTGCGGGAAAGATCACCGCCGCCGAAGCGAAGGAGGTCGAACGATGTGCCATCCCCGGACCCGGCTCATGCGGCGGGATGTATACCGCCAACACGATGGCATCAGCAATCGAGGCTATGGGGATGAGTCTGCCAAACAGTTCCGCACAGACCGCGGTGTCCGAAGAAAAACGACTCGATTGCCGTGCGGCTGGTGCCGCCGTGCTAGGCCTTCTCAAGCGAGGCATCAAGCCCTCGGACATCCTGACGCGGGAGGCGCTTGAAAACGCGATTACCATGATCATTGCCTTGGGAGGATCAACCAACGCGGTGCTCCATATTCTCGCCATCGCTCATGCCGCAAATATCAAACTTTCGATTGATGAATTTACACGTATTGGTAAGCGTGTGCCGGTGTTGGCGGATCTCAAACCAAGCGGACGCTTTTTGATGAGCGAACTCGTTTCCATTGGCGGCATCGTTCCAATGATGAAGGACCTGCTGAGTGCAGGGCTATTGCACGGCGACTGCCTCACGGTCACCGGTAAAACGCTCAAACAAAATCTAGCTCCGTTCAAACGTTATCCGAAAGGCCAGGAAATCATCCGCCCAATCAAGAACCCGATTAAAAAGGAGAGCCATATTGTAATCCTGCGAGGGAATCTTGCACCCGAGGGCGCCGTCGCAAAAATTTCCGGAAAGGAAGGTGAGCGGTTTTCCGGGCCTGCGCGCGTTTTTGAAAGCGAAGAAAAATCCCTCGATGCCATCCTCGCAGGCCGCATCAAATCTGGTGATGTCATCGTGATCCGTTACGAGGGGCCGCGCGGTGGCCCGGGAATGCGTGAAATGCTTTCCCCCACCAGCGCTGTGATGGGCCGTGGCCTCGGCAAGGAAGTTGCGCTGATCACGGACGGCCGGTTCTCCGGTGGGACGCATGGGTTTGTGGTGGGCCACATCACGCCCGAGGCATTCGACGGTGGGACGATCGCCCTCGTGAAAAATGGCGATACAATCGCCATCGATGCAACGACCCGCAAGATAACGCTCGATGTGCCCGAAAAAGAAATTGCCGCCCGCCGCAAAGCTTGGAAAAAACCCAAACCCCGCTACCGGCGTGGCGTCCTTGCAAAATTTGCTGCCCTCACGTCCACTGCTTCACAGGGCGCAGTCACCGATGGCTCGCTCTGATTGATTTTCCAACCCCCACGAATGTCATCCCACTGTCCCGAATCATGTCGTGCCAGCATCCTCCGTCGGCATCGGATCCGGTCATGCATCCAATACTTTTTTCATGATTGATTTATCGACTACCCCGATGCGACGACAGTTTGAGTTTTTGACGCGAAACGGAGCTGGTCCGTTCATTTTTCTGCGGCAGGTATCCATCAGCTTCGGTGAAAAGATTGACGCTGACTTAGTGCGACGAGCCTGGGACGTGGTTGCAACTGCCACTCCATTATTGCGGGATGCTACCTCCGGTGCCGATCCATCGGCGGGAGATTCGGAATCGGCAGCAAAAGGAATCTGCTCTGTCCTGGACTGGCGTGCAGAAGATCCGGACGGATTTGGAGATGAGTGGAACAAGCTCCTGCAATCCGATGCGACCCGGGGATTCACCGGCTCACCGATGCAGAGGATTCAGTTGGTTCAATTGCCTGGCGATACGATCCATGTCCTGTGGACGTCCGACGCGCGGGAGTTGGATTACAGCTCGTTAGCTGGCACACTCATTCGGTGGTTTGCGGCGTGTGATCTGCTTGTTTCCGGTCATACAGTCGAGTGGCCGTTGGATCCTGACCCGGTCGGGTTTCTTGCAAAGCTTAAAGACCTCCCGCTATCCGAGGACCAAGATTTTTGGAAAGCCCACTTGGATCGTTTTCATCCGCCACTTCCCGCGGTGTTGTTTCCGCTGCCGATGCCGGATGATATGCCGTCTGGCGCACGGGAGGCTATAACCCATGTCTTCGAGCGGGCGGAGCGGATTGTTTTTGCTGATGCTGGCAAAGCGATTGGCGTGCCTGTAGCCGCCATTGCGCGCGCGGCTTGGAGCTGCCTCATTGGTGAGGTATGTGGCACACGGGAGTTTCTTTTGGCTGAGCCGATGGAAGCGGAAGCAGACTCGGTGCTGTCGCAGACTGCGGGACGTTTCGAGTCCTGGGTGCCCCGCCGAATCACTTTACCCAAAACGGGCACGGTGGCTGAGTATTGCTCTTCCATGGGCGCTTGGTCTATGGACTCCGCTCGGTATTTTGACATTGAATCCATCGCAGCGACGGTAAATCTTTTGCCGGAGGAGCTCATTCCCACGGCCGGGTTCCTTTTCCGCGAGGGAACACTCAATGATACCCTGCGCCGGGCTATGCCTCGCTGGATGGCTGCAGATGTCTGCGTTTACGAAAAAGCCACCCATCCACTGAGCTTGCTTTGGACGGATACCGATCGGCCAGTGGTTGAACTCGGATACGATCCAGCCAAACTCTCTCATCCCGCTGCACAGTCTCTGCTTGCGCGGTGGGTGCAGCTGATACGGAAATTTGTTGAAGCTCCAGACGCCCTGATTATCGATATCTCTTTGCTTTTGCCTGGGGAGAGCGGCGTCGTGCGGGGGACGGAGCGCACGTCTGCGGTTCGCAGTCTGGTGCCTCAATGTATTCACGAGGCATTGAATGATGTGGCGACTGAACGCGCGGATCAACTAGCCATTGAGCTGGGCGTCGAAACCGTGCTGTTTTCAAAACTTACCTCCCAATCAAATCAGCTGGCGCGCTACCTCCAGAAGAATGGAATTTCACCTGGCGACGCGGTGGGTGTCGCTGTCAGCCGTTCGCCATTATGGGTCATCTCATTGCTGGGAGCCTGGAAGTCGGGCGCTAAAGTCGTGCTTCTTTCTCCGGAGGATTCTTCGGCGAAGCCGCCCGGTGTTGAACTCAAAGCAGTGATTCAAGACACGGCCACAGCCAGATCGGTGCAGGTCGAGGACGGCGTGAAAAGGATCACCGTGGACTCAGGATGGAGCGCCATCAGCGGAGAAAAAACGCGTGCGGTTTCAGTCGCTGCCGATCACAGCGCGCCCGCGTTGATTTATCAAGCTGGTGACGGGAGCAACGACTGGACGGTCCTCGCTCATGACCAGCTTTTGGCCGCGACGCTGGCAACCTCGGAGGTTCTGGGCTTGGGCTGCGAGGATCGATTATTGCAGTTTGCGCCAGTGGATTTGCCTGCTGCAGTCGAAGAAATGTTGGTGGCACTTCTGTCTGGCGGGACGCTTGTGCTGCGACCGGATGATGTGCTTTCCACCCGGACGGCGTTTCACGAGTTTGTCACAGACACCCGGATCACGGCACTCCTGTTGCCAAGTGCATTTTTAGGACAGTGGTTGCATTACCTGACTGAGCTATCCACGACGGTATCGCCGGTGCTCAGGGTGGTGGCGGCCGTGGGTTGGAGGGTTTTGCCTTCGCAGTTCGACGCTTGGGAAAAGGCTGCCGCATCCATCACGCTGCTCCATGTCACGCCAAATGATGGACTCATCGGCCTGGGATTTGTTTCCGAAAACATTCCTCTCGGAAGTAATTATGCTCCGGTGGAAGCGCGCATCGTGAATCCAGCTGGCATTGCACTGCCACCCGGGTTCTGCGGCCGCGTCGAGTCCGCATGGTCGCCAATCGCCGAGGCAGGAGAGAAGGTGACGTTCAAGCCGACTCCACACACCGCATTCCGTATCGACGATGGCCGGTTTCTGGGTCGTAAGTGGGTGGATGCGGAATTGGGCAATTTTTCATCCCATGATGTAATTACGGCGATTGAATGGGTAGCCTCGCAGCACCCGGGAATTTCGACCGCGGTTGCAGCGGCACGGGAGGTTGATGGACACTCTCAATTTTACGTGTGGATCGTGCCGCAGGATACCGTGCGCGGCGAGCCGCTCGATTTTAGATCCTTCCTGACGGCTCGATTGCCCGCTCATCTAGTTCCGGGACGTGTTGGTTGCCTCCAACGACTTCCGCTCACTCGCTCAAGTGAAGTGGACTTCTCCGCGCTGCCGGAGCCCCACGCAGGGGTGCCGGACGCCGCAGATAAGCGCGAGCGAGGCACGGACGACGAAGAACTTCTCCGTAGTGTTTTGGGGAAGGTGTTGGGAGGGCGGCCACTCCGGCTCGATGAAATGATCCGTGATGGCAAAGCCCGCCTGCCGGTCGCTCAATCCCTGTGTGATGCAGTGAGACAATCCGGATTCGCGTCGGAGCTTTCCGATTTCATTATTCCATTTTCGATTCGTTCGCTGTGCCGAAATATCCGAAGCCGCCGCCCGTTGATGGAATCAGGCTGGGTCCCGCTCAGGCCGCTGCGGATGTCTGGTAGTCTGCCGCCACTTGTGCTCATTCATGACTTCGGTGGTACATCCCGCGTCTGTGAGTCCCTCGCCGCCGCGCTCGGCGACGATCAACCCTGCTATGCGATCACAGCCCGGGGGCTCGCTGAGCCATCCAAGGCGCACAAGTCGATCGAGGAGATGGCGAAGAGCTACGTCGAAGCAATCAAGATTATGGATCCCGAGGGGCCACATGGGATTATCGGCGTGGGTTTTGGCGGGCTTGTTGCGTTTGAATGTGCAAAAATTTTGACTGCCGAGGGGATTACGCCACGGATTCTCGTTGTGCTGCGCACCGAACCACCCATCCAGTCCGCGGCAATGCGTGGATTTCGAGCGCTTTCGAGAAACCTGCTGAAATCTTTCCGTGGCGCGACGCGGCCTGACGCATCTGCATCCCGTAGCACGAACTCGGTGACCGAAATCAATCACGAGGCTGCCGCCAAATTCTCTCCCCAAGACGAGGCGGGATTCTCTATGCATGCTTTTATTCCAGAGCAAGATTTCGCGTCATTTCGCGAGGTCCAAAGTGGATGGAATTCCGTATGCAGCGGCGTTAATTTTTACCAGGTACCATGCACTGCGCAGGAGCTTCTCGAAGAGCCTGCGATCACTGCCGTGGGAGATGCAATCGTAAAGCTCGTTCAGGCAGGGGAGTTGGCAGACGAGATCGAAGACGACGATGACGATAATCCCGAGGAAGATAACGCACCCCGCAGCTAACCCTCAAATTGTGCGCTTTGGGCGTGGAGGATGCGTTTAATATCCACTCGCAAGTGCGGTCGCATGCGAACGTAGATCGCTGCGAGCCCAAGCGCGGCAGTCCCCGCAAATGCGGGCACGACAGCCGGCCCAAACCGCGCTGCGAGCCATCCGTTTAGTAATCCGCCGAGGGGAAACCCGCCAAAAAAGACAACCGTGTACAGGCTCATCACCCGCCCCCGCTTGTCGTCCTCCAGCATCGACTGAATCAACGTATTGTTTGAGGCCATCACCAGGATGCCGCCCCCTCCCGCCACAGCAAGGCACACGCAGGAAATCCAAAGCTCACGCGACACAGCGAAGCCCCACAGGCCAATGCCGGACATGATTGCTCCCGTCGTGATCGCAGACCCGATCCCGGCCAGTCGCGCCCGCCCAGCGAGGTAAAGTGCGGCAGTCAGCGCCCCCGCTGCAGCACTCGAAAGCAGGATGCCGAGGGTGCGGGCGTCACCACCAAAAAAAACATCAGCATACTGCGGCATCAACGTGGCATAAGAAAGTGTGAATGCCGCCATCCCGCCGCTTAGAAGCACATGCGTCCGAATCGGGAACGATCCGATGACATACCTCACGCCTTCGCGAAGTTGAGCCATCACGCCTGCAACCAACGGCACGACCTTAGATTTTCCTGCCGGGAGTCGCATTGCAATCAAAGCAATCAAAACGGCAATATAACTGACAGCGTCCAGCGTGAAGCACACTCCGGCCCCAAACGTCGCGATCACAATCCCGGCGATTGCGGGCCCAATCAGCCGCGCCAAGTGAAACATCGACGCGTTTAGAGCGATCACGCCGCTTAAATCCTCCCGCCTTTCTGCCAGCAGCACCGCCATTGATTGCCGGGTGGGCATGTCCACCGATGCGATGACTCCTTGGAACAATGCCAGACCAAGAATCATCCAGACGTTCAGCACTCCACTCAGCATAAAAACGGCAAGC
>JBDNGG010000443.1:0-3753 GCA_041689405.1 Terrimicrobiaceae bacterium
CCAAAAAACGCCGCCCAAAAAACTACCGTCTCCTCACAAAACCCCGCCGCGAAATGGGGCCTTTGCCACACCGGAAAATCGGCGTCGAAAATACTCCCAAACCGGTCTTATCTTAGTGCCATTCCACACTGACCCCAAGTTTCCCCATCGCGCGCTTCGCCACCGACCTCCGGGAGCACGGCCAGTGGGACTACTACAACCAACTCCTGATCGACAATTTCAACCCCTCCACCGTCGAGGGACTCATGCGTCGGAACACAATCAACATCGGCTGGAAGGGCGAGGTTTTCGATTGCGATTTCAACCAGATGCTCTTCATGCAGCAGAAGGCGGAGGGGGAAAAACTTTTCCTTTGGGATGTCACGCCGGAATCCATGCAGGATCTCCCAATCCCCACCGCCAACCATTGCTTAGGCTGCACCGCCGGTGCGGGATCATCCTGTGGCGGAGCCCTGGAACACGCGTGATGCCTTGACATCAGAAAATCCTGATGCATGATGCTCGAATGAGAACCACCCTCACACTTGAGCCTGAGGTCGCCGAGAAAATTCGGGCGGAAGCGGCGTTGGGAAAGAGAACCTTCAAGGAAATCGTGAACAGGGCATTGAAACGAGGATTGGGAATTGACAAGGGTAAGCCCGAGATGCCGTTCGAGATCATAACCTTTACCTCCGGGTTCCAAGCCGGGATCGATCCCGAGAAACTCCAGCAGTTTTTAGATGAAGAGGAAGCCCTCTCCTATCTCAGCAAAAAATCCCCCGGATGATCATACCTGATGTGAATCTTCTGATTTTCGCCCACAACCGGGGTGCGCCACACCACCTTGCAGCCAAGACGTGGCTTCTGGATATCATGGGGAACGGCACTCCTGTAGGCATACCTTGGATTGTGGTATCCGGATTTATCCGGATCTCCACCCATACCAAGCTACTGAAACAGCCTCTTCCCGTAGAAGAGGCTGTCAGAATCGCCCGTTCATGGTTGGTTCGCCAGCATGTCCGCATCATCGAGCCGGGATCCAACTTTCAGGAACACTTTTTTTCGGCACTTGAAAAGCTTGGCACTGCTGGAAACCTCACAACCGACGCCTACCTCGCAGCGTTGGCAATTGAATTCCAAGCGGAGCTACATAGTTGCGATTCAGATTTTCTGCGTTTTCCGGGTCTGCGCTGGAAGAACCCCCTCCGGCAATGAACTCCCACCCCAAAGACCCGCTCCATGGCTAAACCTTGGAAACCATCGTCACCCGCCTGGTGGAGGAATACGGCTAGGACGAGCTTGCCGACCGCATCTGCATCCGCTGTTTCGCAAACGACCCTTCGGTGAAATCCACTTTACAATTCCTCCGCAAGACCCCGTGGGCGAGAAACAAGGTCGAGACCCTTTTCATCGAGACCCTGCAGCGGCAGGAGCGCGGGCTGTAGCATGCCGAAGCGGTCAATCCACATCCGTCCGGAACGGCGATGCGGGGATGCCTTCCTTGTTGAAGAGATTCACGTCGGGGACGTTCGTCCAGCCGTAGCGGACTGCTTTGGGTTCGGCCACACCTTCTCCGGAAACGACGATCCTGTCGCCCTTGATCTCCGCAATGGCGGGGGCGAATTTCCCGTCGGCACCAGCGATGGTGAAGCCTTTCAGATCGCCGTTTTTCGCAACCAAACCGCCACCGACATGGCTGAAGGTAAGCTCGGCCTTGTTGCCATCGGCCTTCATCGACTCGTAGTGCGGCCCGGAGTATTCGACCTTCTCCCCGTAAACGAGGGCACGTGCCGCAAGCGCAAGGCGCTGGCCCACCGGTTCTTTCTGCCGCGGGTGGATGTCCTCCGCATCACCGACATCCGTGGTGACTGCCATCGCGGTGTTTTCCGAAGCGGCGAGGGTGAGAAGCTGCGCCTCGCGGATTTCCGGAGACATGAATTTGTGCGGGGCGATCTGGACGAAGTAAAATGGGAAGTCACCCTGGTTCCACTTGGCGCGCCAGTCGGCGATCATGGCCGGGAAGAGAGTCCGGTATTCCTTTGCCTGGCCGGAGTTCGATTCGCCCTGGTACCAGATCGACCCTTTGATGGCATAGGGGACGATGGGGGCGATCATCCCGTTGTAGAGGGTAGAGGCGGTGTTCTGGTTGAACTTGCCATCCGGTTTCGCGGGATCCATTCCCTGTATGGATTTGGCGGCATCCTGGTAGCCTTTCAGTTCGGCATGCCCCTCGAAGCCTTCGACGCTGGTCCATGCCTGCGCCGGCGTGCCGCCCCACGAGGTGTGGATCATGCCGACCGGTATGCCGAGTTTCTGATAGAGGTCACGGGCAAAGAAGTACCCGACGGCGGAAAATCCGTTGACCGTCTCGGGCGAGCAGGCGACCCAACTCCCGGCGGCTTCGGCCTGTGGAAGAACGGCGATATTCTTGTTTACGGTGAACATCCGGACTTCCGGATACTTCGCCTTCGGGCGCTCGGCGTCGGCTGTGGCGGTGGCGTCAAATTCCCACTCCATGTTCGATTGCCCCGAGCAGACCCATACTTCCCCGACCAGCACGTCATTCACCGTTACGGTGTTTTCGCCGGAAATTGTCATGGTGAAAGACCCCCCTGCTTCGAGCGGTTTGAGGAAAACGCTCCACTTCCCGCCCTGGGCCGTGGTTTCCACTTTCTGCCCGTTGAACTCGATGCTGACCCTCTCGCCATCGTTGGCGGTGCCCCAGACCGGGACGGCCTGTCCGCGCTGGAGGACGGCGCCATCCGTGAACAAGGCGTTGGGTCTCACCTCCGCGTGGAGGAAAGTGGAAGAAACGGTGACTGCGGCCATAACGGCGGCAAAACATGGATTCCGGCTTTGGATTTTCATATGCGCTCAGCAATACGATAACGTTCCAGGCGTTCGATCACCAGCTTGGAATTTTTTCATAAATCAGGAAGCGACCAGCAGTTTCCATACCTAATAGACAGCGTAATGTGATAAAATCTGGTCTTGCTGCACATCGTGCTTTTCCCTGGCAATAAGTGTGTTGAACGACATGCCTGCGGAACATGGTAACGACGGGACACAGACCGGAATTATGCCCTCCAGCTGATAGGAAATCGCTTTCGGCCCACCGGGACGTTCGCCCTGAGTTTGAAGCTGGAAGCGGGTGTTTCTATAGCTGGATGCCGGCAGATCGGGGTTTGAGCGTCAAGTTCCCTTCAGGGCGCACCCTGCCGTTGCCGGGGTTATCAATTTTCCGCAAACACCGGTTTGTGGTCGCAGTCGGGGAACGGGTCGTCGAGCCAGGGTTCGATGACTGGCCCGACCGGTTCGGGCGGGTCGCGGGCGGCATCCACGCGCACGCCAGCTTCCCACAACCCGAGGTGGCGCAGGATGCGGGCGATAAAGTTGCAGGGGCTGAACACCTCGAAGTTGCGCTGGATCTTCGGGTTCATCCTCGAGCGGTAAATGATCGAGTCGCCGGAGCTGTTGGGCTGCATTTTCTCGACCGAGAATGGGTTGCGGATGATGTATTGGGCGAGCCGCTCCATGTCCTCGCGATTGCCGGGCGGCACGCGCTGGCTGCGGTGGATGTTGAACCCGGAATGCGTCCATCCGCGCAGCATCCGGGCGCGTTCGGGAGGCAAGAGCCCCTTCTTGACCAGAAAGGTGATGACCCGCGCCCGGAAGAGTTCCTCCAGCGGGGCGAGGCTCACGTCGGGCATCACGTAAAAAAGTCCGCTGTCCACGAAGAGTCCGTCGGCGACCAACGCGTGAAGGTGCGGGTGG
>JBDNGG010000444.1:0-5192 GCA_041689405.1 Terrimicrobiaceae bacterium
TCAGCTGAAGCCGGGAAGGGAAAAAGAGCGATGGCTGAGCGGTTGGATGATGTCGATCCTCTTGCCGGTCTGCAGGATGTTGAATTCGATGGCGACTCCGGTGTCGTTAGCTCAAAGGGGTCAGGCCTGAATGGCACTAAGTTAAGGCACTTTTGGGATGAATCTACTCTGTGGGAACGTTCGATAGAGTTGGATTCTGCTAGATCTCCCCTACTGCGGATCAATCTCTGGGAATTCCGAGGATATTGACCGCCTGAGGGAGTTTCTCGACGCCCATTTGATGCACTTCTACCGCCGATTTACAGAGAAATCCCTGTGTCCCAAAACGGCCTTAACTTAGTGCCATTCCACCCTGAACCCAGCCTGCCCCCGGGTTTCTTTGCCGTTAATATGGAGCCTCTTAGGGTTTTCACGCCATCGTGACATTTAAATTATAGGCCTGACCCCTTCCGGCTTTCCTTTTTTAGCAGTGTGCGAAATTCTGCTCACCACTGAAGGCTCAGATCCTTTCCAAATAACGCGAACGTTCCCAGTCGGTGACGGCGCGTCCAAATTCCTCGATTTCATGGCGAGCGGTGCGCGTATAAAAATCGACGACGGCCTCCCCGAAGAATTCCCGTGCCACCGCGCTTTTGGAGAAGTGGTCCGCCGCTTCGCCGAGGCTGGACGGCAGCGTGCGCAAGGATGCGTCGGCATAGGCGTTCCCATGGTAGGCCGGACCACAGTCAAGGGACTCCCGGATACCGGCGAAACCCGAAGCCAGCATGGCGGCAAAAGCCAGATACGGATTGGCGTCCGCTCCCGGCATGCGGTTTTCGATGCGGAAGGACTGTCCGCCGGACACGACACGAAAACCAACCGTGCGGTTATCCACTGCCCAGACCAGCTTGGTCGGAGCCCAACTCATAGATACGAAGCGCTTGTAGGAATTTATCGTCGGAGCGTAAAACAAGGTGAAGTCTTGGCTGTATTTAAGCAGACCGCCAAGGAAGGCTCGAAAGAGCGGGCTGCCCTCTCCGGTGTTCTCGTCCCAAAATGCGTTGCGTCCATCGTGGTAAAGGCTGAGGTGGATATGGCAACTGCTACCTGGTTCGGATTCGCGCGGCTTGGCCATAAAAGTCGCCGTCTTGCCGTGCTGCCGTGTGATTTCCTTCATGCTCTGCTTAAAAAAGACATGGCGGTCCGCCACAAGCAGCGGTTCACCATGGGTAAAATTGAGTTCGTGCTGGCCCCGTCCCCACTCGCCCTTGGAACTCTCGACGGGGACGCCGGCCAGCGGCAGGAGATTTCGCGCAGCACGCATGATGGGCTCATCGCGTCCGGTTTGCAGGATGTCATAATCGATGCGCTGATCGTTGGAAGGAATCAACCCGGTGTACCCGGAGGCAAAGGCCGTGCGGGCATCCCCTTCATAAAGAAAAAATTCCAATTCGCTGGCCATCTGACAGGAAAAGCCGCCTCCGCTGACGAGGTTCAGGATGTGACGCAGGACTTCCCTTGGGGCCTCGGCCACCCGCCGGTGATCGACGGTCTCCAAGTCGCCAAGCACGAGCGCTGTGCCTGGCATCCAAGGCACGAGAAAAAGCGCCTCCGGATCTGTCAGCAGATGAAAGTCGCCAAACCCCTTGTCCCAATTGGCGAGATTGAAATCCTCCCACGGGTCCTGCTCGAGATTCAGGGTCAGCAGATAGCTGCAAACGTGGGTGCCGTGTTCGGCCACGGTATCGAGGTAAAATCCTGCTGCGAATCGTTTACCGGAGAGTTTTCCAAACACATCGGGAAATGCCACCACCACGGTGTTGATTTCGCCGGCATGGATTTTTGCGACCAGTTCCTCGTGGTTCATGATTTTGCGATGTAAACGTTGCGGACTTCGGAGAAGGCCTCCAGCCCTGCCATACCCATTTCGCGGCCATTGCCACTCTGTTTCATGCCGCCGAAGGGAGCTTCAAGATGCACACTGGAGTGGGTATTGACGCTGAGCACACCGGCTTCAAGCGCCTCGGACATCCGAAGGGCGCGACCAAGATCTCTGGTCCAGAGCGAACCGCTCAGACCGAAAATCGAGTCGTTCGCCATTTCCAGCGCTTCCTCTTCCGTGCGAAAGGTGCGCAGGCAAGCCACCGGGCCAAAAATCTCCTCGTTCCACCAGGAATCCTGCACCAGGCAACCGGTGATGAGCGTTGGCCGGTAATAATAACCCTGGCGCCCGATGCGCTCCCCTCCACAAACAATCTCACGTCCCTGCGCCCTCGCCGCCTCAACATACCGCACCGTTGTGTCGAACTGCGCTTTGTTGGCCATGGGGCCAAGGTCGGTGGTTTCTTTTTTCGGGTCGCCAATGCGCAGCTTCGCGGTTGCTTCAACAAAGCCGCGGATGAAAGCCTTCGCCGCCTTCTGCTCGACAATGATCCGGCTGCGCGCGCAGCAATCCTGGCCAGTGTTGTCAAAGACAGACATCGGGCTTTCGGCGGCGGCATGGGCCACATCGGCATCGGCAAAAACAACATTGGGCGATTTGCCTCCGAGTTCGAGCGAAACGCGTGTGATGTCCTGAGCCCCGAGAGCTATGATGCGACGCCCGACTTCGGTCGAGCCGGTGAAGGAAATTTTTCGAATTCGGGGATGCGTGGTCATGGCCTCGCCGATCTCGCGTCCGGGCCCCGGAAGCACCTGCACCACCCCTTGCGGGAGTCCGGCCGCTAAAGCTGCCTGCGCCAGTAACAGCGCACTCCATGGCGTGTTGGCCGCCGGTTTGATTATGATGCAATTGCCCGCTGCGAGTGCCGCGGAGGCTTTCCAGCAGGCGATGGGAAAAGGGAAATTCCAGGGAGTGATCAGCCCAACGATCCCAAAGGGCACGCGGATGGTGAAGTCGAAGCCGCCCTTGGAAACAGGGAGTGTCTGCCCGCCCGCGTGGGCCACCGCTCCGGCCGCGTATCGGAAGCCCGCTGCCCCGTAGTTCGCCTCACCACGCGCGGGGCGGATCGGCTTGCCCATGCTCCAACAGTCCGCCCAGGCAATGGTCTCAGCCAGCTTTTCGATCTCGGCGGCCAGGGCAAAGAGCAATGCGGCCCGCTGTCCCGGTGGACAAGCCCGCCATTCAGGAAGCGCCCCACCGGCAGCGGTCACAGAGCGTTCCAGGTCCGCTGTCGTTGCCTCCCACACCTCGCCGCAGGCCTCCTCCGTCGCCGGATCGATAAGGACGCGCGGTTTTGCCCCTTTCGCACGACGCCACTTGTAGGCGACAGCGGGTTCGGACGGAAAGGCGGCGGGCTGGATCATAAACAACGGCGGAAAAGTTCGGCGAAGTCCGCAGTTGCAACCGGGACAGGGTTCGTCTGGTGACATGCGTCCTTTGTTGCGGCGGCGGCAAGGGTTTCGATGTGGTCGGCCTTGACGCCGTGTTTTCCCAAACCAGGCTGGATGCCGCACTCGTCCAGAAGCGTGCGCACCCTGGTGATGACCGCTGCATCATCATCGTGCGGCAGGCCAAGTGCCTGCCCTAAGCGGCGGTAAACACCGGGCTTGCGGGCGGAGTTAAATTCCATCACGGCAACCAGGCAAAGCGCGTTGGCCAAACCGTGATGCATCCCATGCCGGGCGGAGAGCGGGTGGGCCATGGAATGCACGGCCCCGAGGTCTTTTTGGAAAGCCACTCCACCCATGGCCGCAGCCACCAGGAGCTGTGTCCTCGCCACAAGATCTCCTCCGTCCCTCACCACACCGGGCAGGTAATCGTTGACCATGCGCGCCCCCTCCAGCGCGATGCCATCACAAAACGGATGAAACACCGGCGAGGTGAACGACTCGATGCAGTGCGTAAGCGCGTCAATGCCCGTCGCCGCAGTCAGCCCGGGCGGCAGGCTCACCGTCAGCACGGGGTCGAGGAACACCCGCGCGGCCAAAAGTGACGGATGAAAATAGACCTGCTTGCGGCCGTCCACGCCGATCACTGAACTGCGTCCGACTTCGCTGCCCGTGCCAGCCGTCGTTGGGATGGCAACAAACGGTGCCAGTGCCGGCCATGCTTTCACACTGTAAAAATCCCGGAGCACCACCTCCGGACGCGCAACCCTCGCCCGAACGATCTTTGCCACATCCAGCGCACTGCCACCGCCAACTCCCACCACTCCATCACACCCACCGTCCACAAAAGCCCGGGCGGCATCCTCCACATCCGCCTCCAAAGGATTGCCATGCACGCCGGAGAAAACCTCGACCTCCCGCCCGGCGGCTTCTTTAACAGCCGCGAAGGAAGCGGTCGCGAGCAGGCCGGGATCGGTCACCAGCAGCGGTCGCAAGACGCCCAACGTATCCAAGGCGTCCGACAAACCGCGCACGCATGCGGCACCCACGAGGATTTGAGTTGGAAAGGAAAAGCGGCCCTCAATCATGACCGGGGTATTATTTCCAGAAATCTCCGTAAAACAGCAAGCCCGTCTTCGCATTTTTGCGCGGCATCCAGTTTGGCATCGAGATCAAAGGAAGTCCTTCCACGCCACTCGTCCCGGCGGGACTCCCAGAGTCCGCGTAAAATCGGTCCAGTAAACTCCGGATGGAATTGCACTCCGTAAACACCCGGAGCCCACTCCGCAGCCTGTACAGCGCTGTGCTCGTTGGTGGCAAGGATCCGGGTGCACGCCGGCGCGTCAAACACGCTGTCCTGATGGCTTTCCAGCACACGCTTCCCGCCCTCAAAGCCAAGGGGCGAGGGTTCATCAGTTGCTTGCACCACGCATTCGCCAACCTCCCAGCCGAGAGGATTGCGGGCCACCCGCGCCCCGGCCAGTCGGCCGAGCAGTTGATGGCCGTAGCACACCCCGAACACCGGCATCCCGCAGCTAATCGCGGCAGAGGTCAACTCAAGCGCAGCCCGTGTCCAATCGTCCTTCGCAAAAGCGTCCCTCGGCGATCCGCTGATAATCAGAGCCGAGGCCCCGTCGAGCGCATCTGTTCCATCTCCCGGAGATGCCGTGCGCATTTCCTGAACCCCGCAGGCCGCCAGCGCAGCTTGGAACCATGGCTCCGTCAGGCGTCCGGATCCGGTGCAATCAAGAAGAAGAGGTGCCATTATGGAAAATCAAAATTAACCGGGATCTTTCGCGGGAGCAATGAAAAGATCAATTTTCTGTCTGATAGGAAATCGCTTTCGGCCCACCGGGACGTTCGCCCGGAGTTTGAAGCTGGAA
>JBDNGG010000445.1:0-2695 GCA_041689405.1 Terrimicrobiaceae bacterium
AGCGACGGCGGGATTTTCGACCCGAACACGAACGGCTACGAGAAGGCCAGCAACCTCGGTCTCGCCAACAGCATCGTCAGCAACGTCTGCTCTAGCATCCAAGGGGTTGTCGGTTTTGTTCTTTTATTCGATATCGATGAACATACTGGCGAGAAACACAACGGAATTTCCAAATTAGCAAAGTGGGCGGCGGGTATTGGGTTCGCAACCATTGGCGTCCAGTTTGTCGTCGAGCTATTTTTGGATATCTTCGCAGACCAGGCGCCAGATCCCGTCCAAGAAGGGCTGGCTATCATCAGTAACCAGATCGCAGCGCTTTCCGACCAGTTGGCACAGACTGAAGCCAAAATCTTGTTCGCCTTTGAGCTGGCACGGACACAAGAACCGTATGAGCGGGTTTTGGGCCGCTGGAATGACGTCAAGACCCTCCGCCCCACGTCGCCAGATCCCCAAAATGCCAACCAATTCCAGTTGCATTCCCGGGACTTCGCGGCGAACCCGCAAGGAAATTTGGCGAGCATCACCCTGGCCAACTCCATGCTGGGCATCAGCGGCTCTCAAAACGGAGTTAGCCTCTTTAACCGCATGGTTACCGGCGGTCTCGGGATGTCCGCGGCTAATTCTGCAAACCGCATGGACCTCCCTATTCGCTCTAACGCACTCATCCTTCAGGCCCGCAACATACCCATGCGATATGTGAACATGCTCACCTCGGCCTTACAGGTCACTGCCGAGGAGTCGCGTGTCTTTATGAACCTCAACGAGTCCCCAGCCCATCGGCTGACCACCCTGCAGGAGAGCTTTGTAGAAGCCACCCCCGCCTTTGGAAGCAATGGCCTGGCCGCCCTGCGCCGCCGTGGACTCCAGCAGGCACCAACGCGCTTTAGCAGCTCGGAAATCCTCGTGGATTCCACCCGAGGCGAGTCGGGACGAGGGCTCATCTGGTCGACAGAAGTTATGGTCCGGGCCCTCGACAACACCGTGGTGCGGTGGAGCAAATACGATCGGAACACACGCTACATCGACGGCGACAAATTCAAGCCCGGGAGTTACCGGCTCAACGACGAACTTCCGGCCGGGATCGGATGGCGACTTCCGACATTGCAAGAGTTGCAATCCCTGCCCGGTTGGGGGAAGGGCGATGCCGGGCTGGAAGCGCTCGCGACCAAGGCGGGCATCGTTCCCGCAGCAGGGCATTGGTTTGCAGTGCTCGACCCCTTGGCTCCAGATGTGATCGTCGTGAACAAGGATGACGGCGGAGAAGCAATCCAACAATCCCAGACCACTGGCAAAGTCCGGTTTTATTCCTTCCACAACGGAAGTGAGGTTACCGGGATTGAGGCAACCAGAAACTTAAGAGATCCAGACACGCTGAATTGCCTGCGCGTCTTCGATCTGAACACCTTCCCTGGTAACGCCGAAGTGCCCACTGTGAGAATCGATGGACGACTCGCCAGCGGCCTCTTTGCTTGGCCGGATACTTCTGGACGCAAGCCGCTCTGGTGGCCTAAAAAGGCTTACTACTCGAGCATCATGCGTTCGGCTGGCATCCCTCCCACAAACATCATTGTTCTCGACCAACTCATTCCCAACCCTTGGTATTCCGCGACTCCCAACGACCCTAGGGAAGTGCCCACCCACCTCAAGGTCCTCAACGCCTTAGCCTATTGGAGCCTCAAGGGCTCCGATTCCGAATCGCGGGGATTCGTCGAGGATGTCTCCGGGCTAGTCGAGTGGCAGAGTTCCGACCCCACCGCAGCCGTGGTTGGAAACGTGTTCAGTCGCTTCGACTCGGCCGCAGATGCCGCAGAGCCCAACCGTTTCGTTTCCCCGTGGTTTTCGACCATCACCTTCAGCAAGGTCGATGTCCCAGTGACCTTTACCGCCAAATGGGTGCAGGGGCTCCTTACCGCATCCCCCGCGAACCAAGTCACCATCACCCAAGCCGCCGATGTCCGCCTATGCGTCCCCCCCGTGGCCAGCGGGCTGGATGTGACCCCAGGGCACTTGCTCTACACCACCGCGACCCAAATCAACGGTGTCAGTATGGCCGCCACCCGTTACTTGACCGATCGCTCGGCCGAGGACGCCACAAACGGGGTCCAGTGGGCTCTGCTCGAAGTCACCAAAGAGGGAGACAATGAGGTCACCACACCCTTCAACGCCGAACTGGCAACAATCTCTCAAGGCAGTAACGGTCGCACCGGGGGAGTTCTCTCGGTCCAAGCCGGAGCGGGAATTCCAGCCCGCACCTTGCGTGTCCTGGCCACCGACCCCACCAGTGGTCGCACCGGCAAAGCAGACCTCCGGCTTCAGTTTTAAATCCCCCTTTCTTAAAAAAGCTGATCGAGCCGGGCCTATAATTTAAATGTAGCAAGTCAGAGCGTGGGTCGGGCGAAAAGGCTGGCGTTGTAACCATTTCGATACCAGAGCGTTGCCCTGAGCTGGTATAGGACGCACCTATTGGTGCTTGGTCGCGTAACTGGGTGCCATTCCACACTGACCCGCATGGCACTAAGTTAAGGCGGATTTGGGATGATTCCGGATTGGATCGCCCGTTGCTTCGCTTCGCGCACCCCTTCGGGGCTGCCATTCGGCAGGCTGTCTTCGCTTCGGCTCAGGGCTGGTGTTGTAACTATTTACATACCCGAGCGTTGCCATGGGATGGTATGGGGCGCACCGTTGGTGTTTGGTG
>JBDNGG010000446.1:0-9459 GCA_041689405.1 Terrimicrobiaceae bacterium
ACGACCACAAGAAGCATTGCCGCCAGATAGCGTTTCGGAATTCCCCCGACGAACAACATCGCCATGACCACTGGAAACCAAACAATCGTCGATCCCAGATCCGGCTGCGTCAAAATCAGAAAACACGGCACGGAAACAATGATCCCCACCCCGGCAATCCGTAGCACCGCGTGCAACCGCGCGGTCGCCTCCAAAAAAACCGCAACCGTGAGAATTCCGGAAATGATTGCCAGTTGTGCCGGTTGAATGCTGATAAATCCAAGATCGAGCCAGCTTTTGGCACCAAATGTCTCACGGCCCATGACCTCGACGAGTATAAGTAAAACGACAGAAATCACGTATAACGGCACCGCCCCCCAGCGAATCCATCGGTAATCGACTAGCGAAATCGCGAACATAATCGGAATCCCGACCGCTAGAAAGACTGACTGGCGATTCCAGAAATCCACGTCGCGCATCCACGTCGCTGCATACACGGCATACACACCCACGCAACCGAGCAGAATGGTCAGGATGGCCAGAAACCAATGAATGCGCAAAAATTTGAGGAACACCGTCGGCATCATTGCCAATTGAGACAACATCCGCCCCAACATCAAGGACGCAATCCGTTAGCGGTGAAATTTCACAGGATTCCAGTCGCCGTCTCGCCGGGCTTGCCATTGGGCAGTGCCCGGCTGAAATTTGTAAAGCAGGAGACCCACTAGGCCGCATATTTCATACGCGGGTTGGTGATACAAGTGAGCGGCGACTTGTGGCGCGTTTGATTTCCTATCAGCGGAATGGAAGCACGAATCCAACGAATCGAAGACACAAGATATTTCTTTAGATTCATCAGATTCGCGGGAATTTCCCTTTTTAATCTAGGGACTTTGCGATCTGGGGTTGTGCATAGACGATATCCGTCGTTTGCTTGCTTCATGGAAACTCAACATTTTGATTTTGTGGTAATCGGTGGTGGTAGCGCGGGATACGCAGCGGCGAGGACTGCCCGGGAAACGTTCGGGAAAGTCGCGATTATCGAGGACGCCAGTGAGCTCGGCGGCCTGTGCATCCTCCGGGGGTGCATGCCATCGAAGACGCTGATCTACTCTGCAGAGGTGCTGCATTTGGCGCAAAACGGGGTGAAATTCGGCCTGGAGGTTGAAAATGCGCGGGTAAATATGAAAACGCTTCACCAGCGCAAGCTCGATACGATCAATGAATTTTCCTCGCATAGGAAAGAGCAGCTCGTGTCTGACCGCTTCCATCTTATACGCGACCGAGCGGTTTTCGTGGATGAAAAAACGGTGGAACTCGCCAATTCCGGAGCGCGGGTCACGGCAGATCATTTCATCATTGCGACCGGTTCAGTGGTGAATACACCCGATGTCCCTGGACTGAAAGATACTCCACACTGGACTAGCGATGACGTGCTGGATCTCGATTTTCTGCCGGAATCCGTAATCGTGCTGGGCGGTGGTATCGTCGCCTGCGAGCTGGCGCAATTTCTCAATCGGATCGGAACCAAGGTAATCCAAATCCAGCGCAGTGCTATCATTCTCAAGGAAACTTCCGAGGATGCGGCAAGGGTGATAATGAAAGTTTTCCGACACGAGGGTATCGATCTGCGCACGGATACCAGCTTGGAATCCGTCGCGAAAGATGGTGACGAATTCGTAGTCCGTTTTACCGAAAAAGGGGAGTCCCACGAAGTTCGCGCTGCACACCTTTTCAACGCTCTGGGGCGGAATCCGAACTCGCACGGGCTTGGGCTAGAAAATGCGGGAGTCGAAACGAAAAAATCCGGCCACATCCGGGTCGATGAAATGCAGCGCACCACGAATCCTCGCATCTACGCGGCGGGAGATGTCACCGGGCCATATGAGATCGTTCATCTAGCGATCATGCAGGGGGAAGTGGCAGCGAGTCATGCTTCCGGAAAACCTGTGGAACCCGTGAACTACGACAACAAGACCGGAGTCGTTTTCACAGATCCCCAGATCGCCTCCGCAGGAATTTCAGTCCAGGAAGCGAAAGAGCTCGGGATTGAAATTGTCGCTGCCGATTACCCATTCGATGACCATGGGAGATCAATCCTGATGGAAGCGAAATACGGGTATGTCAAAGTCTGGGCTGATAAAACTACTAGAAAGGTAGTAGGAGCAGAATGTGTAGGCAAAGACGCCGGAGAACTTATTCACGCGATGGCAGTAGCCATAGTTATGGGCGCGACACCATCGGATCTTTTGAAAGTCCATTGGTATCACCCTACCCTCAGCGAGATCTGGAGCTACCCTCTCGAAGACATTGCCGATGAGCTACGTTCATAGCTGATCCCAATGGATGAGAAGATCCCCGAAAAGGCCAAGTGCAAAACCGATCACTGCTCCGAAGCTGGGAAGCCAAAGTTTTTTCAGTTTTGCCTGGGGAGCAATATCCTGAAAAACGACGTGGAGGATGCCTCCCGCAGCAAAAAGTAACAACCCGTCTATCACTCTCGGAGAATCCGCGGCCAAGAGAATCCCACCTCCCATCGCGATGATGCCGTGGCGAAGTTCTTTTTCTAGCCGTTGAGTATAATTAGACTCTTCGCTGGCGAGCTATCCCCCGAGTGGTATCGCCGCCCCAGCTGGGGCGGTAGCGATTAAATTTTTTCCAAGCGCGTTCATAACATCGGATTTTTCGTGGGCTATCAGCCGCCGACGAGCTGATTGTCCCGTTGCTCAGGCTCACGCAACGGGTGAAGACTGATGCCTGTGACCGAGAGACTGCATGAGTCTGCGTAGATTCCCAGATGCCCTTTTTTGAAATGCAAATCCGCGAGCGAAAGCACGATCCGCCCTGCGATGGACAGCTCGATGTAGCTCCCGAAAACCAGTAGGGAAAAATCTTCCCCGCAGGCTCCGCGTGCCACCCAGTTTCCCGATTGGAGCGTCTTGAAACTCATCATGCGCTCGCCATCGGAATGCGGTGTCGTCCCCCAAGAGCGCAACTGAGCGATGCCTTTGAGCAGATCGAGCGAAAGGTAATACCCATCGTGGCTTTCCTCATCGATGCGGAAAACGAAGCCACACTTTCCCCTCCCATCAATGGACAAATGGCAGTCCAGCCGGAAGTCCGCCAGCGGGCCATTGAGAAGAAACGCCTGGAAGCCGAATGAGCTTTCCAAGTTCCAACCGTCTTCAATCTGCTTGACTCCGTGGCCACGTGTTTCTTCCCGGAGTAAGGTGGGTTTCCCGACTTCCACCGCATCTTCAATCCATTCATCAAAGCCCTCGAAAGTTTTCAGAAAAAGGACTCCATCCTCAGCGCGGCAGAGGCGCTTCGGTGGTGGCATCAGGTTATTGGCGGTGCAGTCTTCCCGGCACATTGCGAAAAAGCACCACAGCATCCAGCCGTTTTCATCCTCACAGACACGTCCTGCGTAGTTGCCCTGTGGCATCAATACGTTGTCGTGGTGACTGCGCCAGTCCGAGCAATCCGGCCCCGCGTGCCAGTAGCGTATCTTCGCATCCTCCCGGATGCTGCCGATGAGGTAGCGCCCGCCCTCGATCGTGAGAAGATTGGGGACTTCCACATCATCATAGAGACCCGGGTGGAGCAAGGCGGGTTCCGGCTCGAAATGATGCGGCCGCACCTCGGTGTAATGAGCCACGCATCCCCTCCTGACGATGGGGCCGTGCTTGACCCTCGCCGCCAACAGCAGGATACCTTGTCCTGAACACTCGTAGAAAAACGGATCGCGGAAACTTACCCAGTGCCGGCCTTCGGTGAGATCGGATTCGTAATATTCCGGTGCAGGTGAGATCGGGTAGCAGCTCTCCGGGTCAAAGCCTGCGGTGATCTCGTTAGATTCCGCACGCTGTGATTGTTTGCGGGCGGTTTTTACGAGATCTGGGTCGTTGGGGCCACGACCGTCTTTCCAGTGGACCGGATGTTTTTTCCACAAGTAGAGATCATCACTGACCGCAAGTCCCAGGCGCTGGATCAGGCCACGGTCACGACGGGAGAGTCCGGTATAAAACATCCGCCACGCACCCGGTTTATGGGGATCGGGGGAAACGTGCATCGTCCATAACATCAGGTCGTCCCAGCTTCCGGGATCGCCCAGGAAAATCGCATTGCGCACCCGCCGCCAGTGTATCGCATCCGTGCTCACCGCATGGGCGATGAAATCGTGATTGGGTAGGACTAGGTGGAAAAGATGGTAGAGACCCTCGTGGAAAAACACGTGGATGTCACCAATCGCCTTCCGGCTTCCGTCGGTTTCGGAGAACATTCAGAGATTTCTAACATGGCGGGCAACGGCAAACCAGCCTTTCGGAAATCATCCGCCCTTCGCGAAGCTGGGATAGGTGATCATGCCGCCATCGGCGAAAACCGTCGTGCCCGTCATGTAGCCGCCGACCTTTTCGCTGGCGAGCGCGACTGCGAGATTAGCGATTTCCTCCGTCTCGCCGATACGATCCATGGGAATCTTCGTTTTCAGGTCGGCAAGCATTTCCCCATCCGACCAAACGTCCTTGTTCATATCGGTCCTGATCGCGCCCGGCGCGAGGCAGAGCACGCGGATGCCCTGGTCGGAGACCTCAAGGGCGAGCGATTTGCTAAGCATGCTGATCGCGGCCTTCGAAGCGCAATAGGCGGATTGCCCCGCCCAGGGAATGAGCTCGTGGACGCTGGTGACGGAAATGATCACGCCCGAACGCTCGGGAAGCATCAGTTTCAGCGCCTGGCGGATACCGTAGTAGCCGCCGAGGAGATTTACCGAGATGACCTTTTCCCAAGCCTCCGTTTCGGATTCCGCAAGGGTTTGCTTCTCCCCGTCCATGCCTGCGTTGTTGATGAAAATATCGAGTCCGCCCCACTCCTGTTTGATCTTTCCAAACCAACCTCCCACGGTTGCCAGTGCAGAAACATCCCCGCCAAGCAGAATGTCGCGCTTCCGGCCGCCGATCCGCCTGAGGGTTTCCCGTGCCCCTTCCTCGTTGCGGTTGTAGTGGACGGCGACATCCGCCCCGGCTTCCGCGAGGCCGATCGCGATCGCCCGGCCGATCCCGCCGCTCGATCCCGTGACGAAAGCCCGCTTTCCTGTTAGGTCAATTTTCATACGCGACTCCTAGCGACCAGCGCAATCGCGAGCACGATCCCGAGCGCCAGGAAGCCCGCCTGACGGTTCCAGAAATCGACGTCACGCATCCACGTCGCTGCATAAACGGCATACACACCCACGCAGCCGAGCAGAATGGTCAGGATGGCCAGAAACCAATGAATGCGTAGAAATCTGAGGAATACCGTCGGCATCACCGCCGATTGAGACAACATCCGCCCCAATATCAAGGACGCAATCCGTTCGCGGTGAAATTTCACATGATTCCAGTCACCGTCTCGCCGGGCTTGCCATTGGGCAGTGCCCGGCTAAAGTTTGTAAAGCAGGAGACCCACTAGGACCGGTTGGGTGATTTTTTTATGGCAAACGCAATGGTAGTCGGGATCGGCGGAGTCGGTTCTGTAATTGGGCAAAGGTTACATGAGTATGATTGTTTTGACCGCATCGTCCTTGCGGATATGGAAACGACGTTTGCGAACCACCTGGCGGACCGCACGCCCCGCAATCGGTTTGAAGTCGTCCAGTGTAATGCAATGGACACCGCTCGTCTCACCGCGCTCATGGAGGAACACCACGTCGAAGTGACGTGCAACGCGTGCGTCTGCCAGACGAACCACTCGGTGATGGAAGCGTGCTTGCGCGCTGGATCGCACTACATCGACATGGCGGCTGACATCTATTCGCCGCCCGGCGTGAAGCGGCAGGGTAAAAATTCTTACGAGGCCGAGATCGAAAAATTCAATCAGGCGTATCTCGACCGGGGTCTCGCCGGCATCCTCTGCATGGGAATGGACCCGGGCGCCGTCAATGTTTTTGCGCGCTGGGCGATGGACCGCCTCGACACTGCTAGCAGCATTCGCGTGCTGGACGCCGACAATGCCGAGGTACGCGGATACCGGTTTGCAGTGCTATTTTCTCCGGAGACGTTTTTTGAAGAACTCGGTGCGACCCCGTATTTTGTGCGGGATGGTCGCGTCGTCGGCGGCAAACCGCTTGAGACCGAAGTGGAATGGGTACGATTTCCTGATCCCATCGGACTGCAAAAAACTTACGCTGTCGCTCATGAGGAAGGAGTAAGCCTGGGGATTTATCCGCCATTTGTGGAGAAGGGCGTGCGCTACTCTGCCTTCAAATACAGCGTGCCTGACAAGGTCGTGAATATTTCCAAAACTCTACAACTCCTGAACCTCGATTCGTGGAAAAAAATCCGCGTCGATGGCGTGGACGTAGCGCCCGTGCGCGTCGCCACTGCCAGCCTGCCCAAGCCGGCGCAACTGGGTGCCACGGTGGATGGATTTTCCTGCGTGGGCACCGAAGTGCGCGGCACCAAAGACCGAAAACGTGTCGAATATTTCGTCTATTCGATGGATAGCCACCGCGAGACTTACGAAAAGTACGGATACTCTCTCACATTGGTTCAGACGGGCATCCCGCCCGCCCTCACAGCTAAGCTGCTTGTGACCGGCCTCATTCCGGAGCGTGGCGTGATGATGCCCGAGGCGCTGAACCCGGACGAATTGATGACGAATTTTTCGCGCGAGGGACTGCCGATTTTCGTCGAACGCCGGGAAGTCGAGCGGCTGTAACTCAGTCGACCGCCGTCCGCCAGGCGTCCATCGCCGCAAGGTTGCCGAGCGAATCTTCCCAACGCATCCAGCGCGACTCAAGCGCGCCCGAGTGAACCAAATCTGCAAAGGCACTTGCTTCATGTGCCATCGCCGACCACGGCGAGACGACCTCGACCGTCTCGCTTCTGTCGCTTTTATAGATATGGATTGCGGCTGGTTCCCCCGCAGGCGAGCAACTCCATGGGGTTGATATCTCGATGCGGCCTTCGGAGCCCTCGATTTCCACCGAGTTCCGCGCCATCGATCCGACCCCGCATCGGATCTGCGCCAGGATACCGCCTGGAAACCGAAGGTTTGCGATAGCGCTCCTATCGACATGCCCGAAGTCCGGGATGAGGGCAGTCATGCCTTGCATGTGCACGGGATTCTCAAACTCCTTGCCCCGGATAGCACCAGCGAGAAGCCGCACCATCGACATGGAATAACATCCCACGTCGAGAATCGCACTCGCTCCCAGGTTCGGATCAAAGAGACGCGACGTCGGGTCCGGTGGCGCGGAGAAACAAAACGACGCGTGAATCTGGCGGATCGTCCCGATGATATCGCTGCCCAAGAGTTCGCAAAGCTTGTGTGTCTGGGGATGAAATCGATAGCGAAACGCTTCGGTGAGGGCGCATTGATTGGTGCGGGCAGCATCAACCATCGCTTGTGCTTCGGCAAAATTCATCGCCAGCGGTTTCTCGCAGAGCACGGGGATTTTTTGATTGAGGGCGGCCGTTGCCCATTCGAGATGGAAGGGATGCGGCGTAGCGACGTAAATGGCGTCAAGATCTGGATCGTCGATCAATGCGCGATAGCTTGCGTGACACCGCACATGCCCGAAATCTTTTTGAAAGAGTGCTGCGGATTCAGCGTTGCGGCTACCCGATGCGACGGCGGTGCCGCTGCCGGATTCGGCCAGCGCCGCAATAAATTGCCGGACAATGCGTCCAGTGCCAAGAATACCCCAGCGGAGCGGTAGATTTTTCATGGAGTTGCGGGTTTATTGACGGCGGGAAGATTGAGTTTGCCCAGGGGTCGGCACGCAGCGACAAGTAGGTTGCAGGCTTCCACACAAATCAATGGGACTTCGCGCGTCGGCCAGGGTGCGCGCAGCGGCTCCGTGAGCGGTTGAGGGCGACCGGGCGACATTTCCCAAAGCAAGCACCGAAGACATCCGGACTCCGAATTGCACATGCTTAAAATAAGCTCGTCCGCCTGCTCATCTTTGGTCAATTGGGTCAAACGATACATTCCCGTTTGGCGGTTGAGGGTTTCGCGCAGTGGAGTCGGCACCAGTGTGCCGCGCAGCGCCTCGAGGTAAGTGCCCATCGCGGCGGGATAGAGGAAATCAAGCGCCACCCGGACGTCGGCAGGGTTCTCAAGTTCGAGTGCCCACCCCCGCTTTAATGTCGGGGCAGTCTTCAACGGACGGTAAACGCCCGAAGCATCATATTTTGCGATCTCCCTTGCCTCTTCCGGCCGGGTCTTAATCGTAAGCTCCCCCGCGCTCAAGCCGGTATCCGCAGGGTGTCGGATCATGAAGTCCGGCCCGACGGCCACTTCACCAATGGTCCATTCGCCATCGGCGCAAAGCGATACGATCAGGTCAATTATGCCGGTGGGGATGCTATTCATTACAAAATTTACGCTGCAACCGAGCCATCCGGATCACGCGGAATATACCGAGTTGTTATCAAAAATTTTGCCTTCCTTGATCGCCAACGGCTCGCCTTGCATCCCGAGTTGCTGGAAAAAACAACTCTGATATCCGGTGTGGCAGGCACCGCCCGCCTGCTCCACTTCAAAAAGCAGCACATCCGCGTCACAATCTACAAACCACCGCACAATCCGTTGCGTGTGCCCGCTCGTCTCGCCTTTGAGCCACAGCTTCTTGCGCGACCGGCTCCAATAGTGCATCAGCCCTGTCTCTTTGCATTTTTCCAACGCCTCCGCATTAATCCAGGCAAACATGAGCACCCGGCCCCGCGGCGGCCCATCGGCCCCCGTTGCTTCCTGAATGATCGCCGGCACCAGTCCGTCCGGCGTAAACTTGATTTCAACAGTCACACCCGCAGCCTTTTCCCGCGGCTGCCTTCGATCAAGCGAAATCCGGAGCAATATCGAAATTGATCCGCTTTACCACTTCTGGTATATCGACTTCAAATGCCCTCCTATTTTGTAGCTTGTGATCTTGGTGCCGAAAGCGGACGCGTGATGCTTGGCACACTCACCGATGGAACCCTCGCACTCGAAGAAATCCATCGCTTCCCCAACCTGCCGGTGCGGATCGGTGACAGCCTGCGCTGGGATATCCTCGGGACATTCCGCGAACTCAAAGCGGGACTAAGGACAATTGCAGCGCGCGATGTGCCCGTGACAAGCCTCAGCGTGGATTCCTGGGGCGTGGATTACGTCTGGGTCGGAGCCGGACAGCCCATGCTGGCACTCCCGTACGTGTACCGCGACGAGCGCATCGACGCGGCATATGCTTCAGCCACAGCACGGGTCTCGAAAGATTTGATTTTTGAGCAGACCGGCCTGCAATTCATGGCGTTCAATACGCTCTATCAGCTTTGTTCGGATTTAGAGCATAGCCCGGCGCTCATAGATGCCGCAGATCGGTTTTTATGCATCGCAGATTTTTTTAATTACCTCTTCAGCGGCGTGGGTTGTATCGAGGAATCTCTGGCCAGCACGACGCAGGTCTATAATCCGAGGATCAAAAACTGGTCGCAGCCATTGATTGATGCGTTTGGA
>JBDNGG010000447.1:0-16580 GCA_041689405.1 Terrimicrobiaceae bacterium
GCATTTCGCGAAGCGTTCCAAGCGAGTATGCATCGGAGGCTCCATTGGTGGTTTGCCAGAACGACGAGAGGTTCGGCGCTTTCACCGTCTCAATGATTCGCCTGCTAGCTTCCGCAGAATTGTTTAGCGTGCCGGAGTGGAACTCCATTCCGATATTCAAATTGCGATCTGCGGCTTCTCCGCAAATGGATTTTAGCTCGGCAAGCACGGCATCCCATTCCTCATCCGCGGCATCCTCGGAGTTGCACTCTCCAACCCAGACGCGAATCATCGCGGTTTGGAGAGCAGCTGTGGTGTCGGCGATCTGGGTAAAACTGTGCGCTCGTTCCTTTTGTGTTCCGACGCGAAAGTAGGAGCCATAAGCCGACACGGCGAGACCGGCATCGCGGGTCCGTTCTCCGATCGTTCTGGCATTCTCAGTGTCGCCTAGCGGCACGTGGATATCACCACCCCATTCAATGCTGAGAAGCCCATTAGATTCGGCAAGAGCAATCACATCATCCGGAACTAAGGATCGAAATGTGACGGAAACAAGGCCGGGGATCAGCTCGGTTGTGGGAGTGGAGAGCGATGGCATGGAACCTCCGAGTTAATCGACGGCGTTCGTAAAGCAAGCGAATTTGGCGGAAACCAGAAATTCGAATCAACCGCGCCTTGACCCGACTCCGTTCAGCCATTACGAGATGGCGGTTGTATTTTTTCGTTCCGCCATGCCGTCTAATTTTCTCCGCATCTCCCTTCTTTACGCTGTCGCGTTTTTCTTTGGCATTCTAAGTATGGGCTATCAGCAAGTCGCGTCGCGGGTGCTTGCCCCGTATTTTGGCGGAGACTACATCGTCTGGTCCGTGCTCATCAGTACGTTTCTTGCCGCTTTCACGTTGGGCTCATTCCTCGGCGGGTGGGTGAGCGGGTTGGCAACCAAACCCCGCGTGCGTGCTGTCCTTGTGATCGGTGTTATTGCGACACTCTCGCTGCTTCTCGGTGAATTTGGGCGGCGCGCGATTCTTGGTGGATTGGAGCAGCAGGTGGACTCCGTGATACTCGCGTTGATTCTCGGTTGTGCGATTTTGTTCGCGCCCCCGGTCATCACGCTTTCGAGCATGGCGCCGATTGCCATCGAGTTGTTATCGAATGCTGGTGTGGCATCTGGAAAAGCGGCTGGGCGCCTGTATGGAGTGAGCACTGTCGGCAATATCGCCGGAGTTTTCATTACAGCGCTGGTGCTTATCCCCAACCTTGCGATTCCTGTAATCCTGTATGGTTGGTCTGCGATGGCCGCGTTGTGTTTCGCTGCGTTCACCCTTCTCATTCGTTTTCTATGGCCCGATTCCTCGTCGTCCTAGCAATCGCCCTCGCGTTCGTTCCTGGAATCCATGCGGAGAATTTCGTTCAGGAATACAATTCCGTTTATGGGCACATCATCATCCAGCGCCGTGGCAGCATCGTGGAGATGTTCGCCACGTATAAAGGATGGATGGCGCGCGAGTCCGGCATCGACCTGAATGATCCCTCACGCATCATCGTCCCGTATGTGAAGTATTTGTTTGCCGGATCGGTTGTGAGCCCGGATCCCGCGAACGTCCTTGTGATAGGACTCGGGGGCGGAGGGTTTAATCGCTTGTTCAACGAGGTCTATCCTAATGCCACGCTCACCTCGGTGGAGATTGACCCGAAGGTGCTTGAACTCGCGAAGGAATACATGGGGTTTACCGAGTCTCCAAAAAACCAGGTGGCGATTCGGGATGGCAGATCTTTTGTGCGACGAAGTAGTGAAACCTATGACTGGATTATTCTCGACGCCTTCCATGGGAGCGTTGTCCCTCCACATCTGAAAACGCGGGAGTTTTACGAGGAAATCAGTCAACGGTTGAGTCCTGACGGGCTTGTGATCTCAAACATCCACGATGATTCGGAGTTATTTTTCTACGATCTGGCAACGTATCGCGCGGCGTTCCGCGACTTCGTCATGCTGAAGGTGCCGGGCACGGGCAATGTCATCGTCCTTGCTGCCAATTGGGATCCGGGGACAATTGAGTCACGGCTCAAGGCGTTCGACCCGGCCAAGATTACCAATTCGATATGGACGCGTGAAATCGATGCCGCGCGATTTCCTGCGGATATTGTCATTTTCGACGATGCGGATTTCAAGCGTGGTAAGGTGATGACCGACGATTTTGCTCCCGCGGAGTATTTTAAGATCATCCCCGCTGCACCGCGCTGATCAAAAAACGAGATCTTAGCAGGCACTCTGGTGCCTGAAATTATTCCTCGATGGCCCTCTCAGTGGTGCTGGTAATTTCTCTGCCCTTGGAATACATTCAGTCATGATAACCCTCGATGAACTGCGTCAAAAAGATCAGGCCCATCACATTCACCCGTTCACGCATCACCACGCGATGCATGAAGACGGGACACATTGGATCAAGTCTGGGGAGGGGAGTTACCTAGTCGACCACGAGGATCGCCGGTTGTTGGACGGATTGGCGGGTCTGTGGTGCGTGAACGTCGGCTACAATTGCGCATCGATTGTGAAAGCTGTCCACGATCAGATGCAGCGGCTGCCATATTATCCATCATTTTTTAATAGCACTACGGAGCCGCCTGTCATGGTGGCCGATTGGTTAGCAAAACACGCCCCAGCCCGCCTGAACAAGACGATCTTTTCCAACTCCGGATCTGAGGCCAATGAAACCGCGCTGAAGATGATTTTTTCGTATCAGCAACTCAAAGGGCGACCTCAGAAACGCAAGATCCTCTCGCGGGAGTTCGGATATCATGGTGTCACTGTTGCGACGACGAGCCTCACGGGCCTTCCTAACTGCTATCTGCCTTTTGGTCTTCCCCTGCCGGGCTTCATTCATGTTCCCACACCCTACGCTTACCATGCGCGGACAGCGTTGAGTCCGGAAGCCTTCGGTGCGCAGCGGATTGAGGAAACGAAAGCCATCATCCATCGGGAAGGCGCTGATACCATCGGCGCTATGTTCGTCGAACCGATTCAGGGGGCGGGTGGAGTCATTGTGCCTCCGCCGGGGTATCTGCGTGCGTTGCGCGACCTTTGCCGTGAGAATGATATTTTATTTGTTGCCGACGAGGTCATTACCGCGTTTGGGCGGCTTGGGGAATGGTTTGCCAGCAATTTGTGGGACCTCGACCCCGATTTGATGACACTCGCAAAAGGCCTTACGAGCGGCTATTTGCCGATGGGTGCGACGATGCCGAGTGATGAAATCGCGGACGTGATTTTCTCGGGTGGCTACTTTTCCCACGGATATACCTACTCCGGCCATCCCACCTGCGCAGCAGCGGCCCTTGCCAATCTTACCGTGATCGAAGATCTCGGGCTGGTTTCGCGCGTCCGGGACGACACGGGTCCCTATTTCCAACAAAAACTCGCCGAACTCGCAGATCACCCCACCGTCGCAGAGGTGCGGGGATACCAACTCATAGGCGCGGTGGAATTGGTCCCACGCGCAGGACGGGACGCACTCACACCCACCTCCTTGCTGGGCGTGCGGGCATCAAACCTCATCCGTGAAGAAGGTGCGATCGTTCGTGGGATTCGCGACCTGATAGCCATGTCGCCGCCTCTGATTATCCAGCGTGACGAGCTGGATCTTCTGTTCGCAGCAGTGCGTCGGGGACTGGACCGCCTGTGGGACGACGGCTAACGGAATAGGACGCTACGTCCGGGACGAGAAACATTTTCAAAGCGTGGGGGAGTATATCCACCAAAATTCAGTCAAAGCTGGATTGTGACGTTCAGCCGTGGACTTGGCTGTGCTGCGAATTTCGTCGACGGGGACGTCGCTGCTCCCAGCGAGTTCTGATTGGCATTCTAAAAATGAGCGAGCGCCGGTTGGCGGTTTCTGTAATGATTACATCGGATGGCGTTTAGAAACTTTGGAGAGATAGTTGTTAGAGCCACTTATGTGGCATTTTTCGTATTGATCGTGTTTGTTGCGGCTGATTATGGCCTGACGCGTGCGGAGTCTCTGCCGAGGTTTCAGGTTTTGATGGGCAGTACGGTGATCGTGTGGTTGATCGGTTGCGTGTGTTCCGGACGTCTGCCTCGGACTGGTTGGTTCGTGTGGGTTCCGGTCGTGGTATTGTTGGGTAGCGCGTGGGTTCGGATCGGCATGGGGATATATTTTGCTCAAGCCTTGGAAAATCTCGATCCGGTTGCGATCGAAATCCTGGTATCGCCGGACGGTTGGCTGGCTGCGTTGAGTCAATGGTCATCAGGATTTGAAATGGCCGCGTCAGTAACTGCGCTTGGAACCACAACGGTGCTCTTGGGTGGATTTCTCATGGCGGTGGAAATTTGGCAGGACGAAGCATGGTCCCGTCTTCTGCTGTGGACCATGGTGCTGACGGGGTTTTCGATAACAGTGCTCTTCCTACTGCAAGTCACGATCGGGCCGCCGTTTCAGTTGATGAATCTCGGCGGGAAGCCTACGCGGTTTTTCGTTTTTAACTACCATGGCAGCGGGGCTTCCTTCGTGAATCTCTTTTGGCCTATCGCTCTGGCAATCACTGGCTATTGTCTAGCCACGCGGTCCCGTTGGGCTTCGATCTGGATCGTGATTCCGGTGGCGATGTTCGTTGCTCTGTTTCTCAATGTTTCCAAGGCAGGAAATGTGCTGGCGGTGGTCGGCCTGATCGTCTTTGCAATCTTTGCCGCAAAGAGTATCTGGCGGATGTTGAACGCATTTGAAATCCGGCTCCGTCGGACGCACGCGTTGGCGGTGGTTTTACCCATCGTTGTGATCGGGATTTCGTGTTACTACGCGATTCCGTGGGAGCGATGGGACGACTATACGAGGGATCCGATCTCGGTGGAGAACGACACACGGATTCGGGCATTTCGGGAGTTTGTAAAAATGATCCCGGATGCAGGGACCACCGGCATGGGAGTCGGCGCTTTCGAGCATCGGCACCTCGAATATCTAAAGCACGATCCCAAGTTGTCCCGGGTGCCGTTCTGGGTGGCTCATCAGGATTACATCCAGACGGTGATCGAGTGGGGGTCGCTCGGTACGGCACTCTGGGGATTGATTCTATTACCCGGTGCTTTTGGTGTTGCACGGGGAATGTTTTCTAATCGCTTGCCTCAACGGCCACCCCGTCGCAATTTCTATTGGGGGCGCTGGGATGTCTGTCGCCAGTGGTTTCTTGCCCTGCCGGACGCGCGGCAGCCCTTGTTACTGGCTGGTGTCGCCACGGCAATGCTCCTAACTGCGATTCATGCGGCCTTCGATTTTCCGATGCAGATTCCCTCGCTGGGATTGTATTTTCTGATTTGGACGGCGCTGGGGTGGAGTCAGTTTTTTGCCCTTCGCACGGAGCATGACGACGAATGGGATGACTGACGCGGGTTGGGCTTTCTCAGCCGTATTTTGCGGCTATTGCCTTACCTGATTTTGCACTGCGGGCTGCGAGGTCAAGGATATGGATGGGGCGGCGTGACCACTCCGGCGTGATGACGAGCCGCTCGCCACGGGTAATGTGTCCTGCCACATTTTTGTAAAAGCGGTATCCTTCACTCTTGGGATTGGGCCCGGATTCCTGGTGCAGGACGCCATCTTCAATTGTTGAAAGTGTGTAACCATCCGTCCGGATGAGGTAATTTCCCTTGGTGCCGTGGACATTCATAATGCCGTCGGGTGGTGTGACATCCAAGCTGGTCACACAAAGGTTGACCCATGAGCCGTTGGAAAATCGGACCACGGCTGAGGCTTCATCTTCGTTGGTATCGTCCTTCCACTTCGTCTGCGGCGCCCAGAATCCTTCTTTGGCGTACCCGGACACTTCTGTGATTTCCGAATCCATGAGTTGCAGCGCGTATTCCAAGAGATGCACTCCCCAATCGTAGAGGATTCCACCAGAAATCGACCGGCTGCTACGCCACCAATCGCCGGGGAGACCTCGACGGCCCATGTGGAGATCGATTCGAAAGACGTCACCGATTTTCTTTTTGCGTCGGATTTCCTCGACGGCCCGGAGTATCCATCCGTCCCAGTGGCGGTTGTGGTAAGTGCTGATTACTAGGTCGCGTTTTTTCGCCGCAGTGATCATCGCGTCACATTCCGCCGTAGTGATCGCCATCGGTTTTTCACAGACCACATGACGCCCGGCTCGAAGGCATTCCAATGCCAGCACCGCGTGGGTATTGTGGGGAGTGATTATGGTGACGAGTTCCACGTCGGACTTTGCAAGCATCTCCTGAAGGGTGCCGAACGTCTGGATACCCGGGAAATCGGACGTTGCCACGCCGAGGCGGGCGGGATCGATTTCGGTCACAGCGACCGGAGTCATTCCAGCAGCCTGCATTTCGGTAAGGTGGGCCTTCCCCATGTTGAATGCGCCGCCGTAGCCGACGACACCGACTTTGATGGACGGGCGGGAGGGAGTTTTCTTTTTCATAAATTTAATTGAGTGGAATGTAAGGCTGATTAGTTGCTGCGTGCCGCCCATAAGAGGCCACGGATGGTCATGGCAAGCACGTCCGGATGGTCGGTGAATTCTTGCGGGTGATGGCCGAGCGCATTGTAGAATACGCGGCCCTCGCCGAACGGTTTCGTCCACACAACTGGCATTTTGCAGACCGTGCCTTCGTAAGTGTAATCTGCTTCTGCCAAGACTCGGATCGCTGGATCTACCAACATGTAGTATTGTTCCGAGGTGTATTCAAAGGACTTGGGCATGCCGGCGGTAATCGGGCTGTCTGCGGATGTGATTTGCACTGTATAGGGACCCACATGCGGGTGACCAACGAAATGTCCACCGACCATCCATTCGTAGTTTGTGCACCCGCGGAATGCGTCGCCCATTCCGCCATGAATTCCGCCCAGTCCCACGCCGCCACGAATAGCGGCCTCTAAACCCTCCGCCTGTTCCTTGGTCAACGCGCCCATCGTCCAGCACGGAAAAATCAACGAGAATGATGAGAGGAGGTTCTGGTCTGCGAGCGCATCCAGCGACGTCCGTTGTTCGCAATGAAATCCCGCCTCGGTGAGCGCCTCGGAAAAGAGGGCGCAAATTTGTTCCGGATAGTGACCATCCCATCCGCCACATAAAAGCAATGCTGTGCGCGATTTATTCATATAACGGAATCAATACCATTGATGACTGGACGTGTGAATGGATATAGCGATCACTTACATGGATAATTTATTCAAACATCTCGCGCCGTCCCGCAGGCGTTTTCCAAGTGGACTGCCGGTGGAGAGCGTGGGCTGGATTCCATTGAAAATCTCAGCGGTGGACCGTGGCTTCACTACGATCAACTTTTCGTTCATTGTTAAGGGTCATGGCCAATACGTGTGGGCGGGGCAGCGCCGGGTTATTGAGGCCCCTTGTGTTCTCATGCAATGGCCGGGCGAGACATTTTCATATGGGCCGACCGCGGGCACGACTTGGTCTGAGCTGTTTGTGGTATATTCGGAAAAAATGAGCGATGAACTGTCTGCGCGTGGTTTGTTCGACTCTCGCCGTCCGGTTTGGAATATCGTAGATGCGAGTTCTGTGCTCGGGTTACTGGAGCGGATCCTGTTACTCGCGGGGCACAAGGATGTCGTGCGTTCCGTGGACTGGTTGGATCGCTTGTGCGAGCAGATGATCGTGGCCAGTCTCATGGATCGGGACGAACCCGAGCCGCCAGACCGTCTCGCAGTCATCCGGATAATCGCCGACTCGATCCGACATTCGCCGGGAAACGAATATGATTTTCCCCGGATTGCCGGGCGGTCTGGGATGTCGATATCGACGTTTCGGCGGCGGTGGTTGGATGCGATTGGTGTGCCTCCGTCCACGTATCTAGTGGAGTCGCGTATGCGGGAAGCGCGGCGGATGCTGGTCGAGACGCTCTGGTCCGTGGGGGAGATCGCCGATAGAGTAGGGTATCCGGACCCGCTGTATTTTTCGCGCTGCTTCCGCGCGACGACGGGTGTCAGCCCCCGGGGATATCGTGAGCGGCACTCCGCGCCGTTGTGACGACAAGGTGTGCGATTTTTAGTGACTGGCCTGTGATCGGGCCTTGGATCGCGATGCGGCCAATACGCGCATGTCGGCGGCTCGATCGTCGGGTTCGAAAAATTTGCGTCCGATCAAGTGTTCGAAGATATCTTCCAGCGTGACAACACCCGAAAAACTCCCAAATTCGTCTATCACAACTCCGAGTTGCTGATGTGTCTCCAGAAGGGATTCCAGAGTTTTGGAAATTACCCCGACCTCTGGCACGAATGTCGGAGGTTGCATGATTTGCGAGATCGGTCGGTCGCGATTGCCATTGGCGATGCAGTGAAGGATGTCGCGGCGGCGGGCAACACCGACGATGTCTTCCGATGTGCTGCTTTCTACCGGCATGCGAGCGCAGGGAATGTCGCCAAAGCGGGCAATCACGTCTCCAACGGTATCGTCGGAGGAAAGCAAGGTGACCACGTTGCGCGGAGTCATGATTCCGGACACGCGCGTGCTTTTCAGAGCCAGAGACGAATGAATCAGGTGCAACTCCGCTTTGGATACCGTTCCCTCACGGGCACCGCGCTCGGCGATCAGCGCGATCTCCTCCTGAGACCGGTCTGCGGGGGCAGGCGTGCGGACGAAGAGCCGTATGAAAATCGAGCTAATTCTAGTCAATGGCGTTGCGATCCGAATGATAAAAAGCAGCGCGAAAATCATTATCGGGAAAAGCGAGCGTCGGTAAACCACACCGAGATTTTTCGGAAGGATCTCGGAAAAAAGGAGAATAGACAGCGTCATCAGCGCGGAAACCGCGCCCAGCCAAATCTCACCGAATAGCTTTATCGCGATTCCGCCCACCAAAATTGCACCCAAAGTATTGGCGACGGTGTTAATCGTCAAAATACTGGAAATCGTGACTTCCACGTTGAGCTTCACGGACTCGATCAATTTCCCGGTGCGCAGATTACGTTGTTTAAGTTCCTCCACATCAAGGGATGTGGTGCTTAAAACCATAGCCTCGAGAATCGAACAAAGCGCGGATATCCCGAGTGTAAAAAAGACAGCAATTAGAAAAATAAACATTTCGTCGCTGGATCATACGGCATGAGTGAAGAAGTAGGCACGCAATTTCCCTCACGCAGTTTTTTATCGTTGGCCGGGCCAAGTGCTCCAATCCGCACCCGTATCCTCCAGAAGCTGCGCCGGTATCGGCGCGCGTGTGTTGCCTCGCCGGATCCCCTCCAGATAATTTTCCAGCAAATCTCCCTCCAACCATGGTCGCTGTCGCTCGGGTTATCTGACAATCCGAGGTAAGGAGCGAGGCTGGTTACCCAAGATGCGCGTTGCTGCTGGGACTTCGGAAGTTCGCCGTCGTTGTCATTGCTATAGAGCTGCGAGGCATTGCCAATGCCGCGCAGCAATACCAGCGACTGCGTGCGGTTCGAAGTTTCCGAGATCGCTGATGCACCGGTGGTGGCAAGGGCCGCCAGGATGCCAACGATGGCAGTTACTGCCAATAGCTCGACGAGACTGAATGCAAAACGGGATGTTCTCGCGGGGTTTCCTCCTTCGGGGAAAAAATATCTGATTTTCCCGCGCGGAGATTCCCGACACGAACGGACGAGGTGGGTTCGCACGATCCGCCATCGCTGGTCGTGACTTATCAAGCTCTGTCAGGCCGCAAGAAGACTGGGAATCGGTGAAGGAGGACCGTCGAAAACATCTTCCGGGAAAATGACAATGAGATCCATGTAACATTCCGGGCCGACGCGGGGAAGTGGACACAGGGCCTTCGCAGCGAGGGCGAACGGATCGAGTTTCATGCGGATGCTGGATTCCCGCGCACCGGGTGCCTGGTTCGGACGATTGCTGCGGGCTGCCACGATTTGTTCGCACATCGAGCACGGTTTTTCGCCGCTGAACGTGTCTCTAAATGCCTCCGCGAGGGACGTCGTTTGCGAATATTGCTGAACCATTCGCGCCCATGCGACCGATTGCATCACCGTCCAATGGCCGTTAGTAAGCGCAAACGAGAGCGCAATGCAGATCAGGAACCGGAAGCGGTGCGACATCAAGCCCAACAAATCCGAGCGGATTCAGAATATCAACTTTTGGCGGAGCGTTTGACGCAGATGGCGGCCGTCCATTTTCCGACGAATGTGATCTGGTCGAAGCTGAGGCCTGCCGTATGCATTGCAAATTTCACCTCCGGGAACTGGGTGCGCAGGATGCCCGAAAGGATCACAGTGCCACCATCTGCGGCTGCGGCAGCGAGCTTGGATGCTGAACCGATGAGAAGATCGCTGAAGAGATTAGCAAGAACGACGTCGTATTGACGGGGCGGTGTCCACTCGTGGATGTCCACAGGCTTCACGGACATCTTGCACCCGGGATTTAATTTTACATTCTCTTTCGCGGCGCGGACGGCGAGGGGATCAAAATCAAATGCATCCACTTTGGTTGCGCCCAGCACAGACGCGGCAATCCCGAGAATGCCCGTGCCGCATCCTGCATCCAGCGCGCTCCACCCCGGTGGCCAGCCCTTGGACTTGTCGCAAAGCATGCGCAGGCACGTCATGGTTGTCGCATGATCTCCGGTTCCGAAGGCCATGCCCGCAGGAATGAGGAGATCCCGCGGATACTTGCTATTGGTTGGGGGCCGTGACGAGAAGGTGCCGGGATCAGAATAGATCCGCAGCCGCCCGCGCACGGATGCCGGTTTCAGCGCGGGCGCTGGGTTGCTGAGCCAATCGTGGGCTGGACCTGCTTTTCCGCCAAACTCAGCGACGAGCTTCTTGGCGATTGATTCTTCGGTGTAAGCCTCGATTTTGAGCGTGCGTCCATTGGGCCATTCCATGAACACAACCCGTCCTTGACCAAGGAATCGAAGGCGTTCGGCCCAGGAGTCTTCCCACTTCACCGAGGATATTCTTGTCCAGCACCACATGCGTTTTCCTTGCAAATGCCATGGTTCACGGGAACATGGCGAGTGTGAATTTGCCCCGCTTGATCATCGCCGCTAGTGACTCCAATGCTGACATGCTTTATGCCACTGGCTTTCGCGTGCCTGATGCATTTTTGTTTCTGGAAAAAAATGGCCGAACATCGGTGCTCTTGAGTGACCTCGAAGTGGATCGCGGCAGACGTGAAGCCAAGGTGGATGAGGTGGTGCCTTACTCAGAGGTGGAGCGGAAAGTGCGCGGACGGTCCAAACGGCCGCCATCTTATGGCCGGGTCGCTGCGGGGTATCTGCGTTCCCAAGGGGTGGATGCTGTGCGGGTTCCATCCAATTTTCCTCTCGGAACAGCCGTTGAACTCTCCAAAGCAGGAGTGAGCATTAAGCCGGTGACCGGGCATTTCTGGCCGCAGCGTGAAATTAAGACGCCTGATGAACTTGTGGCATTGGGGCGGTCACTTCGTATGACGGAGGCCGCGATGCAACGGGCATTTGATATTTTGCGCGCGAGCAAGATCAGAAAGAACGGAGATCTTGTTTGGGCCGGGACGGCGTTGACGTCGGAACGCTTGAGGACCGAGATCGAGTCTGTGATCCTCCGCGAGGGAGGAGTGGCCATGAATAATTCGATCGTCGCGTGTGGCGAACAAGCCTGCGATCCTCACGAGCGCGGGCACGGACCTCTCAGGGCACACGCGATGATTATTCTGGATATCTTCCCGCGCGATGCAACCTCCGGATTTTTTGGTGACCTTACGCGCACCGTGGTGCGCGGACAGGCGTCCGACGCTCAGCGACGGATGTGGGATATTTGCTTGCGCGCACAGCAACGCGCCCTCCGCCAGCTAAAACCCGGAGCAAATGGCGCTGCACTACAAGACGGCATCCGGGAGTTTTTTACAAAAAGCGGATACCCGACCGAACTCCGCGGCGGCCGGTGGACCGGATTTTTTCACGGCCTCGGCCACGGTCTCGGTCTAGAAATCCATGAAGAGCCCCGGATTTCCCGCACAGTGCTATCACCGGGGCAGGTGTTCACGGTCGAGCCCGGGATCTATGTTCCGGGTGTGGGCGGTGTGCGTCATGAAGATGTAGCGGTGGTCACTGCTCGGGGCCATCGAATGCTCACGTCGATTGAAAAGCCGTTCGAAATATAGTCGAATGGTAAGAGGAGTTGATTTCCGTCTGGCAAAGTTGGAATCCATAATGACTAATCACGGCAGATAGAAATTATGGGTCAGTGTTTTTACTACGCGCTTGGCGTTATGGCTGCTTTGCTGATCGCGGTATTCGGCATCGTATGCTATTCACAAAACCCCAACGTCTTAAGAGAATCTGACTCGCTCGCCGGGCCGTTGAGCCAGTTCGCCGCATTAAAGAAAACCTGGTCGGGTGGATTCAGATGGGTCGAAGTCGTCGCCGGGCCGGTGGTGCCATTCGCGGTTTGGTAATCGGAAACACACATCTGCTGGCTGTTTCCGCTGCTACACATTAATAATTCTGTTCCAATGAGCCCCACACAAAAAATATCATGAGTATTCTTCTTTCTTGGCTAATCATGTCTTTCGCCGTCTGGCTTACGGCCGTCATCGTGCCGGGCTTTCATGTGAAGAACTTCAGCAGCGCGATCATCGTCGCGCTGTTATTCGGGGTGCTGCATTTCCTGCTCGGCTGGTTATTTTTTGCCGTATTCACGATCGGAACTCTCGGGTTGGCCTATCTGCTGTCGTTTATTACACGATGGATCATCACCGCGATCGTCCTCAAGCTGGTTGATGGACTTACCGACCACCTGAAGATCGACAACTTCGGATGGGCATTAATCGCCGCACTGGTGATGTCCGCTATTGGAACGCTCGGGCAGTATGCGGTGATGTCGGTATTTACCTGAGACGACGTCAGTCTCGGAAAACAATTGCCCGTGGCCCGTGGATTAACACCCGGTCCTCGACATGAAATCGGAGGCCGCGCGCAAGCGCCAGGCGCTCGCAGTCTCGACCATGGCGCTTGAGGTCGGTGATGCCGTGGAAATGCTCTACGCGCACGACCTCTTGTTCGATGATTGGACCATCATCTAATTTGTCCGTTGCATAGTGGCAGGTTGCTCCGATGAGTTTCACGCCGCGTTCGTAAGCACGCCGGTATGGGTCCGCGCCCGCAAACGCAGGCAGAAACGAATGGTGGATGTTGATAATCCGCGCTGCGTAGGTTTCACAAAACCATGCCGGGAGCACCTGCATAAATCGGGCGAGGACAATTAATCCGGCATCCACCGCCTGACACGCCGCATGGATTTCGCGAAATGCCTGGTCCTTGGTGGCAGCTTTCATCGGCACGTGGAGGAACGAGAGCCCGGAGTCTTCCACCATAGGGCCGAGGTCGGCATGATTGCTGATGACGAGGGGGATCTCGACGTTCAACTCGCCGCTGCTGGCGCGCCACAAGATTTCCGCCAGGGCATGATCTTCGCGGCTGACCATGACCACGGTGCGCACGGGCGTGGATGCCCGACGGATCGTCCAGTCGGCTTGGATTTCACGAGCGAGCGGCTCGAACCCGGAGCGATAGCTTGCGACACCGTCCGGTTGCGAATCGTCTTCAAATGCGAGTCGCGCAAAAAACCATCCGCTAAGCGAGTCGGTGAACTGATGCGCCTCCAGCAGATTTCCTCCCATGCCAGCCACAAAGCCAGTCACCCGCGAGAGCAACCCAACCGCGTCGGGGCAGCTCACTTTTAAAATCAATGTTCGTTCATCCATTTGATAAATATTTCGCCCGCAGTATTGGCATCTTTGGATAATTTGAAGACACTATTTTTTTTATGCCATTATCATCCCTTCCTGTTGAGTTCTTGCGGTGTCCGGTAACCGGGCAGGGGGTAGTGTTTGGGACGCCGGAGCTTCTCGCCACGATGATTGCCCGGCAGCGTGCTGGCGGGCTGCGGGATGAGTCGGGGCAATTGGTGGCTGGCACATTGAGTGGGCTTCTGGTTCGGGCGGATGGATTGATGGCGTATGCGATTCTGGACGACATTCCAGTTCTTTTGCCTGGCAGCGGGATTCCTGTTTGAATCTCGTTAGGGTGTTGCGTTATTCTATCGGGCTCTCATGACACCAACGATGACTGACCTCGAACGCATTCGCCACTCCTGCGCCCATGTGCTGGCGACGGCAATTTCACGCATTTGGCCCGACGCGCAGTTTGCTGCAGGGCCACCCGTCGAAACCGGATTTTACTACGACGTCGAGGTATCACACCGCATTACGCCCGAGGATTTTGAGCGGATCGAGGCCGAGATGAAAAAGGAAATCAAGGCGAACTATGTCTTTGAGCGCGTGGAAATCAGTCGCGACGACGCACTCGCGCTCGCAAAGAGCGGGGCGTTGGCGTCTTTGGGAGCGCGGCCGGAAGCGTCGAAGTTCAAACTAGACATCGTGGAAAATATCCCCGCTGGCGAGGTGATCACGCTCTACCGCAACGGAGAATTCACCGACCTCTGCGCCGGCCCGCACGTGATGCGCACCGGTAATATTGGAGCATTCAAGCTCACGCATGTCGCGAGCGCATATTACAAAGGCGACGAAAATAACCCTCAGCTCCAGCGCATCTACGGCACCGCGTTTAAAAATAAAACGGCGATGGAGGAGTATTTCGCCATGCTCGAAGAGGCGAAAAAGCGCGACCACCGGAAAATTGGTCAGGACATGGGGCTCTTCGCGATGGATCCCGAATACGTGGGCCCTGGACTCCCACTCTGGCTGCCAAAAGGAACCGCGATTGTCGAGGAACTGGAGCGACTCGCGAAAGAGACGGAATTCGCTGCCGGTTACGTGCGCGTCCGCACGCCGCATCTCGCACGGGAGAAGATGTATGTGACGAGCGGGCACTTGCCGTATTACGCGGAGTCGATGTTTCCGCCCATGGAGCTGGCGGCGGAGGATGGCCCGAAGTCGCTATCCGATAGCGAGTCAGTTGGAGTCCCGGCAACCGACAAGTATTACCTCAAAGCCATGAACTGCCCGCATCACCATCGCATTTTTGCGGCGGAGCAGCACAGTTACAGGGATTTGCCATTGCGTCTTGCGGAATATGGCACTTGCTACCGTTACGAGCAGTCCGGCGAGCTATTTGGACTCATGCGTGTGCGATCGTTGAATATGAACGACGCCCACATCTACTGCACCGAGGAGCAATTCGCTGACGAATTTCGCGCAGTGAACGAAATGTATTTAAAGTATTTCCGGATCTTCGGTTTCGATAAATTCCAGATGCGGTTTTCGACGCACGACCCGTCCAAGCTGGGACAGAAATTCGTGGACGAGCCCGAGCTTTGGAAAAAAACCGAGGATATGGTGCGGAACGTCCTCATCGAATCTGGAATCAACTACGTCGAGGTTCCCAACGAAGCTGCGTTTTACGGTCCGAAGATCGACGTGCAGGTCTGGAATGTCATTGGTCGTGAGTTTACCATCGCAACGAATCAGGTCGATTTTGCCGTGCCTGCCAAGTTTGGTCTCACGTATCGCACGCGTGAGAATACGGACGCGACGCCGCTTTGCATTCATCGTGCTCCGCTGGGCACGCACGAGCGGTTCATCGGTTTTCTCATCGAGCATTTCGCCGGGAATTTTCCGCTCTGGCTCGCACCCGATCAGGTACGCATTCTCACCATCGGAGACGAAGATGACCTCGTCGCCTACGCCAAGGATATCTCAAATGAACTCCGTGGGCACGCCGTGCGTTGCTCCATGGATATCACCACCGACAAAATCAACGGCAAAGTCTTGCGGGCCGAGGAGGCCAAAGTCCACACGATGCTGGTAATTGGACGTCGTGATATGGAGGCGGATGCCGTGAGCCTGAGGGTCCATGGCAAGGGCAATTTGGGCGCCAAGCCACGGGCTGATGTGGTTGCCGACCTGCTGGACGCGATTCGCACACGGCGTCTTGCGGACTGATTGTATTGTGCGAATTTTTAAGGGAGGAAAACGAGGGTTGTCATCGGACGTATCTTTCATCATCCTCCATGTCCCCAAAATTTTTCTATGTTAACAGAATTACCTATCGATTCGCCGGTATTGGCGTCCGTGGAGAACGTGCGGATTAGCGGAGTTACCCGCCTCATCACCCCTGCTCAAATCAAGGAGCAACTGCCAGCCTCTGATGCGGCCACGGAAACTGTCATTCGCGGGCGCGACGCGGCTCGTCGGATATTACGCGGCGAGGATCCGAGGCTTCTTGTGGTGGTCGGGCCGTGTTCGATTCACGATCCCGTGGCTGCGGTCGATTACGCTTCGCGCCTCGCAGAACTTCGTCACGAACTCTCAGATCGTCTGGAAATCATGATGCGGGTTTACTTTGAAAAGCCCCGCACGACCGTCGGGTGGAAAGGCCTGATTAATGATCCGCACCTCGACGACTCTTGTGATCTTGCGCACGGAGTGGCGCTTGCGCGGCGGGTCCTGCTGGATATTTTAGCGCTTGATTTACCGACGGCGACGGAATTTTTGGATCCCATCATCCCGCAATACACCGCAGACCTGATTAGCTGGTCTGCCATTGGTGCGCGGACCACGGAATCGCAAACGCATCGGGAGCTTGCCAGCGGGCTTTCCATGCCGGTGGGATTTAAAAATGGCACGGATGGCAGCGTGCAGAC
>JBDNGG010000448.1:0-2853 GCA_041689405.1 Terrimicrobiaceae bacterium
GACAAGAAATCCATGGGACACCAGGAACTCGCACCATTCGTCATTGAGCAGCGTGCCATTGGTCTGGAGGGCGTTGTGGATCGTCTTCCCATCGGCGTATTTTTTCTGCAGTTCGACGATGCGCCTGAAATACTTCACTCCGAGCAGCGTCGGCTCTCCGCCCTGCCATGCAAACGTCACTTCGGGCACAGATTGCCCGTGGATATACTGCCGGATGTACTCCTCCAGCACCTCATCCGTCATCCGGAAATTCTCATTCGACGGGAAGAGCTTTTCCTTTTCCAGATAGAAACAATACGTGCAGTCGAGGTTGCAGATCGGCCCGATCGGCTTGGTCATCACGTGATACGCAGTGATGGGCGGTGCGGAGGATGTAGTCATAGGTCTGATCCGGCGGACTGGAATAGCCCTGGAAAATTCTCGGTGAGTATGGCTTTTGTGCGGTCCATGGGAAGTCCGATCACATTGCTCAGGCACCCTTCGATGTGCTCGATCAAGCGACCAGCATCGTCCTGCGCGGCATAGGCACCCGCTTTGTCTAGCGGGTCGATGGTCTGGAGGTAGTCCTTGATGACCGCGTCAGACAATGGGCGAAACCGGACGCGTGTGATTTCTTCAAACTGGATGCGCAGCGGCAGCGCGCTGCACAGGATGCACACCGCTGTGATCACCTCGTGCGTCTGACCGGAGAGCCGCGCGAGCATATTTCGTGCGGCTTCTATCGATGCCGGTTTTCCAAAAACCTCGCCGTGGAGAACCACGATTGTGTCTGCCGCAAGAACAACGTCTTCCGGGTGCTGCGCTGCCAGCACCATTGCTTTCATGGCAGCATTTGCCTCGGCCAGATGGCGGGGAGACTCGGGGTGATCCTCCAGTTCTTCCGCATGGGATGGTGCAATCACCGCGGTGAATCCTGCGGACTCCAAGAGTTCTTTCCGCCTCGGTGAACGCGAAGCCAGGATCAATCGACGGCTTTGCACGCGGCGTTACAGCATTTCGTCAGCGTCCGGAAATCCCGTGTCGTCGCGGATCGAATCGAGTTGCTTCCTCATGCGACGCGACGAACCGGGCCGGTTGGAAATCCTCTCATAAAGCCCCAGAGCAAATGGCACCACCACCGCGGCACCCGCTCCGATCAGCACCAGTGCAGTTTTCTGCCTGGCATCTTTCCCCAGTTTATTCGCGATGAGCAAGCCGACTCCGACACCCATCGCCGCTTGTGAGAACGCGACAATGCCAGTGACTGAGAGATTTTCGCCGAACTTAGTGAGAGGGAGTGAACTCATACGCTTTGCAAACTACGAAGCAATTGTGTCACTTTCAATCGTAAATGAAAACAAACCATGTCCCGATACCTTGGAATTGACTTTGGCGACGCTCGCATCGGTGTCGCAGTGAGCGATGAAATGAACTTCATGGCCCATCCGCTAGAGACGATCTTCGTAAAAAAAACTGCGCCAATCCCCCGGATCCGCACCTTGGCTGCGGAAAAATCGGTCTCGAAGATCATCGTCGGGATGCCCAGAAATATGGATGGCAGCCATGGCCCCGCCGCCCAGAAAGTCCGCGCGTTCATTGATGCCCTCGCAGCCGCCATAACCTGCGAAATCATCCCCTGGGATGAACGCATGACCACGGTCTCAGCCACCCGTGCCCTGCATGAGGCCGGACGCAACGCTAAACAACAACGCAATATCATCGACCAGGCTGCGGCCCAAATCATCCTGCAAAGCTGGATGGATGGCCAACCGGATCCGTTTGCGGTGTTGTGAGCAACCGGATTCAATTGATCATCGCCTACGATGGAGCCGCATTTGCCGGATGGCAGAGCCAGGCCCACCGCAACAGCGCACAGGACCACGTCGAGGCTGCTGCTTCAAAAATTTGCAAGCGCAAGGTGACGATCCACGGCGCCGGGCGCACAGATTCCGGGGTCCACGCCGTCGGGCAATCCGCCCATTTTGATGCCGGCGACCAGCGCCTGCCTGCCGCGGCATGGGTGCGTGCATTCAATGCCAATCTGCCGCAGGAAATCCGTGTGATGCGGGCTCGACCCGTGGCCGAGGATTTCCACGCCCGGTTCTCAGCGGTTGGAAAAACCTACCAATACCACGTCGTCACCACCCCCGTGCTCCGCCCCGACCTCTACCGACGGGCATGGCATGTCCCTGTGCCGATGGATCACACGCTGCTCGCTCAGGCGCTCGCCGCCTTCGAGGGTCGTCACGACTTCCGGTCATTCTCCGCCAACCGTGGCAAACGTATCGCCAACACCACCCGGACGATCCAATCGATCACCTGCCGCCTCACCGGCACGTCAATTAAGGTAACCATCCGCGGGGATGGATTTCTTTACAAAATGGTCCGCATCCTCGTCGCATCGGCCGTCCGGGTCGCGCAGGGCAAAGAATCCGGATCCTGGATCGGCAGCCTGCTAGCCAATCCCGAGGGCCCCAAATCCACCCAGGTCGCCCCCGCCGACGGCCTCACGCTCCAGCGCGTGTTTTACTGATTCAGCAGGAGGTTGGGATACTCGCTCCGTTCTCGATCAGCTTCTGAAGCGCGTCATAGCTCTTCGGAGACGCCTGAGTTTCGGGTAGTTCGCGGGAAATAGGGTCCGTGTGGAATGGCGCTAAGTTAAGCGAACAAGCACCAACGGTGCGTCCTATACCAGCTCAGGGTAACGCCGGGATCTAGATGGTTACAACGCCAACCCTGAGCTTTCTACAGATCAACCCTTATCCTGCATTTTATAATGATTCAACCGCATCTCATCTGTGCCGAAGCTGTCGCCGGTTTGCATAGGCAGAGAATATGCCCCACCACGAGTTTCGGTAGTTGCCGCCTACTGGC
>JBDNGG010000449.1:0-10451 GCA_041689405.1 Terrimicrobiaceae bacterium
CATGTTCGGTCTGTTCACATTGTATTAACCGAACTGAGGCGGGGAAGTGTCCCGTGAGTCGTTAAAAGTTTGCCGTGGAGGTTGGTCCACCCACGGAGAAGCGTGAGAGCTGATCACAAACCAAAAGAACCAACCTCCACATCACCTTGTTTAACTACGTCCAATTTCGCCGAGGGTTACCCTCGGGGTTCTTGCCGGACGACGAACCGAAAACGGGCGTCATCCTCATACCACATCGGAAAATTCGTGCCCCAGGTGTTGTTGAAGAGGTTGAAATGGATGCCATCTGCGGATGGATCAGGCACCCGATTGTGAAAATCGAGCCGCGCCGGTTCGCCCGGGGCGACAAGGGCGGCGTCCGGACTGGAAAACTGCCAGCACATAACGGCATCTTGAGCCGTGACCCCCGCGTGAACGATATGCAGGCTGCGGCTGCCGTTGCGGACGACGTCTCGCGGGTCCACGACATCACCAAGCTTGCGCAGGTGCCATTGGGCATCGGAGGCAACCGGCGGACGAAAGGAAAACCAAAGCGCCTCGGCGATGCGCGAGGCCGGTTTGTCGAACCATTGCAAGTCGAACGCAATCACTCCATCGCCCTCCTGCTTGATTTCCGTGCGCAGTCGGCGAGGGGCACCGAACTCGCGCGAGGCCACCTCGGGAAAAGCCGACTCTACGACAACCCGCGCGTTGTCGCCTGAAGCACGGATGCCGGTCACGCGGGGCTTCCACGACCGCCCGCGACGCAAGACGAGTTCGGTGCCGGGTTTCGCAAAATCGTAGGGAGCCCAGATCCCGTTGCGCTCCTCCTCGGAGACATACTGCTGCAAAAAGCGTTCGTATTCGGCCCCCCCGAAAACCTGATAGCTCAGCGCTCCGAGGAAAGCCCTCGCCGCACCGGGAACCCGCAACGCACCGTCAGCGCGAAGCGCCAACGCTGTGGAGCCACTGCCGAGCCGGGCAGCACGGAGCGTGATCGGGCGCAAGCCGCTTAGAGCTAACTTTCGCTTTGGTATCGCATCCGCAAGGACCTCAGCCGCGCGACTCTTGAGTGCCTTCGATTTCAATGAGGCGATGGCGCGATGGATGTATTCCCGCTGTTCGGCCCACGAAGCCTCCATCCGGCGGAAACTCGGGCGGCGGCGGGCCCGTTGAAACTCTTCTTTCCGGTAGCAATCCCGGATCTTGCTTAACGGTTTTCCATCATTCATCCAGGTCTTCTCGTCGAGTCCCCAAGTGTGCTCCATCGCTAGAAGAAGATTCTCATCAAAGGCGATTCCCTGATTGCTGCCAGGATCAAGCAAACCATCACGAGTCCAGTCTTGGCGGAGACGGGCCAGGCCGCGAAAAGTGCTCATCTTCCAGGGATCCGAACCGTAGCCATGAATCCACGAATCCCCGATCTCGGCAGTGACGACCGGGAGGCTCTTACGAACCGCAACGGCGGCCGCAGTCATTTCCTCCATCGTGCAGGCCCACACCTCTGCAGCCGGGAACTGGGCGCGAATCCTTCTATAAATATCATGTACGGAAGCCTCACTGGGCGGGCCGGCATTGTCGCCAGTCATAGCCACGGCAAAGACCGCTTTGCTGCCAGGGATGGCGCAGAATCCCCCATAGGTAGCATCGTAAGCCACAATCAATTCCGCGCCACCGGTGTGCTGCCAGCGGAAAAGAGGCGGCACCTCGGGCGTGGGCGACGCGGGATTCACTCCAACGTGGAGCAACCGGACCCCCGCCTCCGCGAGCACCGGGATGATGCCGCGCGTATGGCCGGGCACATCGGTCATTTTCGCCGCGGTGGTGCGCATACCAAACTGCGCGTCGAGCCGCTTCGAAACCGACAGCGCCGATTCCAGCAACGGGACATCCAGCGCCTCGGTCTCAAAGGTAAATGGCAACGCATGCCAACGGATAAGACTCCGCCCAAGCGCTTCCTCAAAGTCCCGGCGAGCTCGACCGCGGGAATGGACGAGGTATTTCGCTACGAGCCAGCTTCCGGTGGTCCAGATGAAGCGATCTCCCGACGCCTCATCAGCCAGCACGAGCGCCTCACGTGTTGCGCGTGGCATGAACTCGGTCATATACCTCTGGACAACCGACTCCGCGAGTGCCGTAAAGCCAAGATCGAGGTGAGTCTTAAAGATGAGACCCACCTTACGGACCTTGTCCGGGGTAAGATCCCGGACTTCCGGAAGTGCCTGTGTAATCATTTCCGTTCAATACAGCAGAGAACAAAGAGGGATGCAAAGATATATCGGAAAAATATCAGAAACCAACCGCTGAAAAGCAGGATCGCCGAGCATGCCCTGATTGTTTCCTCTTCTAGAGCCTGTCCGGGAAAAGGGGCTTTCGGCGAATGGGCGGCCCGAGTGGCAATGGAAAAGGATGATGCAAATGCGGATTTTCCAGGAATTCTCACCGGAAGCGGGAAATGGGAGACCGTCCAAACCCCTCACTTTGGTGAGCCGCTCACCGTATCTGTGTTCAAAACGAAATCGAAAAATGAGCATCCTCGTCAGGACTTTGCGGGAGGCTTCTGACATTGGTAGGCCTGCCTGTATTCCAGAGGCGACTGGCCCGTCAGCTTTTTGAACATTCTGCTGAAGTGGTAAGGGTTCTCATAGCCGGATTGAATGGCGATGTTTTTAACGAGATCCTTAGTCGAGTGCAGTAACCCGGCCGCGAACTCGATCCTCTTGCGAATCAGGCAGTGCATCAATGATTCCCCGAACTCCTGGCGAAACACCTGTCGGAGATAGTCGGGACTGATGTGTATTTGATCCGCAAGCTCTCCCACGCCAATCTGCTCGTGGAAGGATTGCTCGATGATTTCGCGTGCGCGCTGGGCGTGTCCGCAATGCTGGGTTGTTTTTCCTGTCAGCTCCCGCAATTCCAGCGCGATCAAACCGGCAAGAAAATCCAGGCGGAGCTGTTGAAAGGAGGACTGACGTCCCAACACGATATTTACCTGGTCGAATAATTGGCTCAACGATTGGTTACCCAGATACACACCTGAGGGAATTACCTGCACATCGCAGCCGACGATACCTAGGCAGACGTGGCAGCCATCGGAGCGTGGCTCAATCCAATGGCTCTGCCCGGGCTGGCAAACAAAGATCGTGCCAGAGCCGTATTCATGTCGATGTTTGCCTTGGACGAGCGTACCTTCCCCGCGGCGACAAAATACAATCTCGGCGCAGGGGTGCTCATGCTCCCGACAGCGCCGTCCGTGTTCGACGGCCACAGTGAAGGCGAAGGGACATTTAGCTTGGGCCATTGGCAATCTCCGAAAAGTGCATTGTATTTCTCCGGTGGCGGCATTTACCCGTGGTCACCAGCGCTTTAATCTCATGTCATGAATACCAGAGTTGACCAGCCTTTTCAACAGCCAGACAGCCAGAGCCCGAGCATTGCCGACATCTCCGATCCTCCCTCTTGCTCGCAGCCTCCCACCGGATCCGTAAAGTTTCGGAAAGATGCCAAAATCGCATGGTATCGTTGCGCCGTGGACAGGCAGACCATGCGCCAACTGACGGAATGCAGCGATTTTCAGGGCTTCCGGCAGGTGTTTCTCCTCTTGGGATCATTCTTGCTCACTGGCACTCTGGCCTACTTGGCGTATCTCCATGTGGACGGGACGAACTGGTATTGGTCATTGCCGCTGCTGTTCGTAGCGCTTTTTGCACACGGGACACTTGGCCCATTTTTGGGCGGGGTGGCATGCCATGAACTTTCGCACAGGACGCCGTTCCGTACCAAATTCTGGAACGATTTTTTCGTCAAAGTGTTCTCGTTTATTAGCTGGTGGGATTATGTCTGGTTCCGTCCGAGTCATGTCCGGCATCATCAGGTTACGGTTCACCACGACTACGACGGAGAGGTGGTGCTGCCGCAGAAGTTTTCCTTTAAAGACTGGCAGTTCTGGCTCAATCTCCTTGCTTGGAATCCGGTCGGGACTTGGAACCTTTGGAAGGTCTGGATTCAGAGGGCGCTTGGTCGGGTGGAGGGTGATTGGTATGAATTCGTTTTGCCCGAAACCAATGCAAATTTGCGCCGTGAGCACCGGAATTGGGCTCGGTTGCTTGTATTTGGTCATGCCGCGCTGGTTGTAATATTCCTTGTCACTGGACACTGGTTCCTGATCATCCTCTTCACGATCGGCACACAGTATTGCGGCTGGCTTGGTTTCCTCTGTGGTAGTCCGCAACACTTCGGGCTGTCTCCAAACGTTTCGGATTTCCGCTTGTGCTGTCGCACTTACACCTGTTCGTGGCTTCCGGGGTTCCTCTACTGGAACATGCAGTATCACATCGAGCACCACATGTTTCCGGCGGTTCCGTTTTATCATCTCCCGAAACTTCGCGAGGCAATCGTCAGCGAGCTCCCGCCTGCGCCTGTTGGCCTCCTAGCCACATGGAAACACATATTGGACATACACCGCAAGCAGATCTCCGACCCGGGATACTGCTACATCCCGGCACTGCCAAATTCCGCAAGCGGGCGCGTTGCAACTGCCGGTCTCGAACCTGAGGCGCCGCTCTCAAACTAATAGAATAAGAAGAACAAACACGAATTCATGAAAACCAAAGCAATCGTTTTTACTGGGGTAAATCAGGTCACCATCAAAGAATTTGACCTGGGACCATGCGGGCCGACGGAGGTCGTGGTGCGCACGTGCTATACCATGGTCTCGACCGGCACGGAATTAAGAGTGCTGGGCGGGCATTATGGCGCGAAGGACAAATTCCCTCTTATCCCCGGCTACTCGGTGGTGGGCGAGGTGATAGCCGTTGGGGTGGAAGTCTGTGGCTTCCGGGTGGGGGATTTGGTTTCGGGCCGCAACCCGCGCCCTGTGCCCGGCATCAACGCCAGTTGGGGCGGTCAGGCCAGTCATCACATTTATACCACAGCGGGTGAGGACCGGGTTGTGCTTTTGCCCGATGGGGCCAGACCGCTGGATTATGTTATCGCGGAGATCTCGGCGATCAGTCTACGGGGAGCGGTCGCCGCCGCACCAAAGCCCGGCGAGACCGCAGTGGTGCTTGGGCAGGGACTCATCGGCGCGTTTTCGGCGGCGTGGTTGCATCTCCTGGGGTGCAAGGTGATTGTTGGGGACCTGGAACAAACACGGTTAGATCGCGCCCTGGCCTGGGGTGCCGCAGCAGCCGTGAAGATCGACGAAGCGGACGCGGCAGGACGCTTGCGTGCCTTGGGGAATGGCGGAGCAGACATCGTGGTTGAAAGTTCAGGTACCGCTGCCGGCGCGCTGCTAGCATACACGCTCGTTCGCAAGAAGCCGCAGGCGTATGGCCTAGATTACAAGGTCGAGCCCATCCAGTTCTACCACGGAGACTGGCCGCGGCTTGTCATCCAGGCGAACTATTTGGAACCGGTTACCATCAATCCCTTCAATTTCTTTGACGGCGAAGGGGTGACAATTCTCGCTCCGAAGGACCGCGGGGTGGAAGACAGGCAGCGTGCCATCGAGTTCATTCGACGCGGTCAAATCAAGGCGGCGGATTTTGTGCAGCAAGTGGTCCCATTTTCAGAAGCGCCGATGGCCTACCTCGCTTTTTCGAAGGACAAGAACAAGAACTTTTCTTTGGTTTTTGACTGGTCCGAAGCGTCCTAACACCTGAATCGTATTATGCCAGCCAAAGACCGAGTGGAATTAGAGGATACTAGCCGCCGCCAACTCGCCTTTTACGGACTTCCCCGCTTCTAGGCGGACCACAGCCGTTTTACCAGGAAGGATTCTGCCGGGAAAATTCAGCACACTGTGCGAGAGAATCCTGCCATTGCAGGCGTCAACTTCGGCTAGACCACCGGAGATCATTTCCCCGTAGGGAACCCGCACCGAACTCAGGTAGGGAGGATGCAGGTTGGCAAATTGCAATCCATCATAGGACATGACGCTTACATCCTCTGGCACCCGGACGCCCTTGGCGCAGAGTTCATTGATCAGCCCCAGCGCACGCAGGTCGGAATCAACCATTACTGCATCCGGCAACGGGTCGGTCGCAATGATCCGATCCGCAGCTTCGACACCTCCCTCCCGTTCCGCATACACGCGAATGACCGAGACGTTCGGCGTCTTCAGGCTGGCTGTGGCCAAGGCCGCGCGGTAGCCTGCAAAACCGATGTCCCCCCACCATTCGCTCGAACCGACAAATCCGATAGTCTGGTGCCCAAGGCCGATCAAATGATTCGTCCCCAAGCGCATCCCCTCGAAGCGATCGTTCTCCACTTGGAGGCACTGGAGAGGTTCCTGCATTTTACCGATTTTGATAACCGGTGCCACACGGCTGCGGATTATGGCCCTGATCACCTCGACGGGCACCTCGTTAGAATAGTGGAAGAAAACGGCGTGGTAGCCTGTCAGCTCCGAAATCAGGCGCGAGACATCGGTTTGCGGGCCGGCAAATTTCATGCTGAACGAGAATTCTTCGGACAACGCGTGCGTGAACGCGAAGATAATGTCCTGCATATAGGGCCAGTATTCCGGATTAACATCCGCTTGATCGAGGCCCGGCCTATGCATGATCAGGCATACCCTCTTTTCGGTGCCGGAACTCTGCGATTTCCTCGAGGAAACAAAAGTGCCAACCCCCTTCCGGCGCACGATCACGCCCTCCCTCGTCAATTCGGTAAGCGCTTTATGGACGGTGACCGGAGTGGTCGAAAACCGCTCTGCTAGTGCGTTTTGGGAGAGAATTTTATCGCCGGGCAGCATTTTCTCAACCCCGATCATGTGAACGATTTCTTCCTTGATCCGCTGCCGGATGGAGGGTTTGTGGAGCGCTTTCTTCATGATTCTGATCTACTGTTAATGACCTTTGGTTCCTATATATATATTGCAGCAATCAGATGCAAGCAATGGTCTTCGCGATCATCAGGAAATCAGGAAAGGCTGACTGCGGTGTTTCGCGGTGACGCGCGGACCAGCACTCAGCAATGCAGCCAAGCGGACGACCGCCCGGGGCATAGTTCCATCTCGAAAAAAACGCACGTTACCGAGTCGATCGAGGTTTTCTGCGGGATTTCACTTTGGCGTGTAAAAAACTTCCGCCATCTCGGCGGATCACTTCTTGATAGCCACAATCCCCAACATTACGGGCACTGGCCTCAGCCCTAGGGATTCCGAGGGCCTGTTAAGCAATCGCCCCCGTGCCAGCATGGTTGAACTCCCGCCACCGTCAAGGTTCAGCGCATCGGAACAACCCAGTTCCAGCATGAGCTCAGCGAGTTCGTATTCTTTGACTCCCTCACTATCCCCCTTGCGCCGCCCATCGACCACAACGAGCGTGACATATCGCCCTTCGGAATCGAGTCCGATCGCGGTTCTGGGATGAAGTGGGCCCTCCTTGTTGGGTAGGAGCATACCGTCGCGCAGGAGGCCAGAAAATCCGGAGACCGCCATCATGGCTGGCACCGGCTCAGTAAGTTTCCCTATGCTGCCACGGCCTGCAGGATCAATCCAGAAACTCCAGACCGAAGAATCCACCGGACTTTTTTCCACCCCGTCGACAAGAACCCAACCAAGGGCATCAGCATAGCCGTCAAGCTGGTAAGTCTGGGGGGCCTCCCCGCCCTCCCTTTCCGGAAGGTTGCTCCAGGCATTGGCATTGACCCCGGCGATAAGATGACCGGCATTCGCCAGCCGCTTCGGATCGGAGAGGCTGGCTTCCGCGGGGCCTTCCCCGTCCGGATCTTTGCCCATTAAGATGATGAAGCGGATTTCCGGATTCCGAAGATCAAACGTGAGAATATGAATCTTCAGGGGCCGTGGCTGCAGGCGCGTCTCGGATCGGTATTGGAATGGTTCCGCAGAAAACCCTGACGAGCAGCAAAACAAAAAAATAGACACCCATTTCCCGAGAGAAAGCCGCGGACGGAATGCGGGGAAAATCCAAGTCATCCCACCCTTCGCAGCGAGGCGGCACCGATGGAGGTTGAACTCTCTGAAAAGCCGAACCAAAAACAGCAACTCTTTCCATTTCATATGCGCGCAGTTTTCCACTGGCCGGAAAGTTCCACAATCCGACCCGTGTCGTGGGCTTCGTCGATGGCAAAGCTGACCAGGGCGGATTTGATCCCCTCCTCCACGCCGACGAGCGGTTCCTCGCCTTCGCTCATGGCGAGGTAGAGATTCTCCATCAAAACTTCGTCGCCTCCGGCGTGACCACCCGGATGGCCTCCGTGAATGTCGACGTCGTAGCGTTCCATAACAGGGTTCGAGCTGATCCGCTGGAGTTCAATCGAGCCTGTGAGCGCGTCGGCGCGGATCGCGCCTTCCGTGCCGATCAGGACGATGCGGCGTTCCGGAATGCCGGAGGAACAATTCGCGTGGAAACTGGCGCGAACGCCGTTTGCATACTCGAGGATGACGACCTGGTTATCGACGATGTCCTTTTCTGCGGTGAACGGATTGACGAGATCCACACCCTCCCACGTCGTGTGGACCGGACGGCCCTGTTCGTCTTTCACGGTGTGATCCTCGTTTTCGGGTTTGAAAAAGTTCAGCCCGCCGAAGCTGGCCACGCGCAGAGGGAGGCTGTCGGCGAGCCAGAGCGCGATGTCCATATCATGGCAGCATTTTTCGAGCAGGTGCGTGCCGGCATTTTTCCGCAACCGTCGCCATCCGCCCATGATGTAGCAGCCGTGAAAAAAGTTAATGTGCTCGTTGAACTCGAAGGAAATCAGTGAGCCAATCCGCCCGCTGCGGAGAAGCTCGTGAATCTTCCGGTAAAAAGGCGAGTAACGCAGCACGAGTCCGAAGGAAAAAGTCCGCCCGGTTTCCCGGACGGCGTCGCGAATGGCAAGGCAGTCGTCAAGATTTGTCGCGAGTGGCTTTTCGCAAAAGACGTTCTTTCCCGCACGCAACGCGGCGACCGCGTGTTCGCGGTGGAAGCAATTCCATGATCCGATGGCTACCCAGTCGAACGCGGGATCACGAACGAGGTCTTCGTATCGATCATGAACCTTAAGATTTTCGCCGTAGTCCTTCCGCGCTGCGGCGAGGGAGTCGGGATGCGGATCAAAGACGGCGACGACGCCGATGCGTTTTTCGTTGGCCAGCAGACCGCGCATCCTCGCGCCGCAGCCGATAATACCGATTTGGGGATGGTCGTCGTTTTTCATCTGAGCGTGTTTAAGAGTTGGCAGACCAGTGATCGGTTCGCCGGAAGATCAATGCGAAAATGTTGCGCTCCGCCGACTTCCTTGGCAATCCATTTGCGAGAGGGGTCATCGACGTCCTGCAAAAGGGCACCGTTGAGCCCGTGCCTGGTCAGCCAGTCGTTGGGAAAGACGATTTCCATCTGCGCGTCCGTGGCACCCACTTCGATATTGCCGAGCAGGAGTGTCCATTCGCCGGGAGCCGTCTGCCAATAGTGGAAATGGAGGCATGCGTGCGGCGGCGCGGTGATTCGCGGGCCGGTCATGTTGGCAGTTAACGATGCCGCCAGCTTGGCGACTTCCTCCGGCATGGTTCCCTCGCGTAGGAAACGCGCATCGCCGAGTGGATCGAGGGTTTCCGTGGGATTCCACTTGGTCGCGTTGAAACCTTCCGCCATCTCCGGCGGACCAACCACCAGCGCGACGTCTGCCTTTTTCAGCGCATCGCGAAAATCGAGTGGCAAACCAACCGGGTTGTGGAGAATAAGCGGCTGGGTGTTTTTGCTAAAGTCGCGCTCGGTGATCCGGCTGGTGGACAAAACAGGCAATCCCGCTCGGATGAGCAGCCCCACGGTTTCATCGATGTGCTCGCCGTGGTAGGCGTGCGGGTCGGCGGAGGCATTTGCCTGACGCGCAAACTGGTCATGCACGACCATGTTCATTCCTCCGATCTCCGTGGTGGCTCGGGCATCGGCGACGGCAGCGGCAATTTCCCGGGTCAGCAGGGCAGTGTCCTCGGCAGACAGCATGTCGTCGCGGACGTGGAACCACGCGCCGTAGATTCCGCTGGCGAGCGAGAGTGGGGCGCCTTCGCGCAGGCCCCAGGTGCCTTCGGAATCCCAATAGCGAACGAGAGCGGCATGCGTGTAGGCCCAGATCTCCCAGCGAAGAGCCTGCCAGCGGTCGGCGAAGGATTTCGTGGTCAAAAATTCATAGGCGTCCAGCAGATTGAAAACGGGATAATGCTTCACGCCAGTTCCTTCCAGCAGGGCACGGTGGGCGAGAAGAATCGCCGTCTGCATGGCCGGGGTAAGTTCGAGTCGCTTTTGCTCAATCCAGTTGCAGCCCCACGACTGCGTGATCCAGGCATCGAGACATCCATCCTTCGCCAGTGTGCGGAGGTCAAAACTGTGGCAGCGCAGCTCGGCCAGCGCGCTGCCCGCGACGGAGTAGCCGATGGTCATGGTCTGCGGAGACAATCGCTTGATTTCGCGCAGGAGAGTGCGGAGACCTTCAAAACATTCCGGGTCCCACGCCGGGGAGGCATGGCG
>JBDNGG010000450.1:0-3099 GCA_041689405.1 Terrimicrobiaceae bacterium
AAGCCCTACAAAAAGTTGACCCCAATGATCCGGAAGCCGTCGAAGCGTTCAAGGCGCAACGCTATCTGAGCGACGAGGATCTCGAAAAACTAAAAGCGACGGACGTTCTGCCCGAGCGCAAAGTTCAGGATTACCGCTCCACCTACAACGACATCCGCGATTGGCTGCGCAAGGAAAAGAGTGCCAAAGAAAAGCAGGAGTCCACGGTGGATTGGGATGACGTCGTGTTTGAGATCGACCTGCTCAAGTCGCAGGAGATCAATCTGGATTTCATTCTGGGCCAAAGGGTCGGTCATTCATATTGACACATTTTGGCCAAAGGGTCGGTCATTCATATTGACACATTTTTGGAAAGCGCATTCGTAAGGGATCTCCAATGCCCACCGGGCAGCCGAGAGGCAACCTCTTTGGGCGTCATTGTCGCTTCGTTTCCGAGTTTGCGTGCAATCCGCGTCTCGCAAACGAACTGTTTTCAGCCATTCGGGGCGCTTTTTCGGTATCTTCAAGGATTCAGCGCAACTGCTCCACGCATACGATTCCAGTTTCTTCTCTCCTCCAATCAACGTCGCCCTCGCCAGATTTGGATGCATGGGGTCGCAGACGCTCCCTAGATGAAAAACCATCCATGCAATCCCCGCAACCAGCGTCGGCATCGGAGTTTCAATCACCAGATGGAAATGATTGTTTATCAAACAATACGCACTCACCTACCAGCGGCTCTTCCCTCACGCTTCTTCCAGCGTCTTAGAAAACAACAACCGATCTTCGTCCCCGAAAAAAATATCCTCCCGCCGGTCTCCTCGATTCATCACATGGTAAAGCGCTCCCTCATATTCGATTCTCAAGCCTCTCGGCATTTATTCACCATCCCTTCCATTACCAAATGTGTCAATATGAATGACCGACCCCTTTGCCGGCAGCATGATCCCGACTTAAATGAGATTCAGCCGTTGCGGACGGCGTCAGCAAACTCTTCTCAAAGGGTACGATTAAAAGGGGGTGAGGCTGGGAATGGCAAAGCCCGCTCCAATGGTGCGGGTAGAGTGGCAGAGGCGTCCTGCCTCTGATTGTTCGACCGAACTGCGGCGGGACGCCGCTATCTTCGCACCTTCGGTGCTGAATGAAGGCAACCTCACCCACTTTCAATCACATAGCGCCAGTCCCTCAAAGTTTCTCTGGGCGGGGTCTTGCAATCCAACATGGAAATGAATAGCACTTCTCCCATGGCCAAATCCGATCACCCTCTGTCTTCACATTCCTTCCAAAGCCGGCTTTTGCGAGATCACTCAACCGACGGACTGCGTTCGGGGGAAGGATCCCTGGTGATGCTGACCGATGGGTCGCTTTTGCTCTTCTACTCCGAGTTTACCGGGGGTGGTGCGGACGAGAGTCGGGCGCACATCGCCGCAACCCGGTCCGGCGACGAGGGAATGACCTGGAGTGAGTCGAAATCCGTCTTCCAGCCGCCAGCCGATGCTTTGAATGCCATGTCGGTCTCCCTGCTCCGCTTGCAAGACGGCCGGATCGGCTGCGTTTTTTGTTTAAAACATTCCGTCACCCGACTGACTCCGCAATGGACGTTCTCTTCGGATGAGGGAGAATCCTGGACGTCCCCCCAACCGATCACTGACGAAATGGGATACTTTGTGGTCAACAATGACCGCCTCATTCAATTGCGCGACGGGACGCTCGTTCTCCCCTACGCCTTGCATGCAGGGATCGAGGGAAAAGAACAATATGAACACTGGGATCCCGCCTGGAATGCCTGGTGCGGGTTATTTTATTCGCAGGATAGTGGCAAAACCTGGAGCCGATCCTCCCAAGGAATCACTCATACCCCTGAGGTTTTTTATCAGCCGCTCTACCTTGAACCTCGCGCGTTGGATAATCAGGAACTCCGATATGAGTTCGAGCACCGACTGGGAGCTTTTCAAGAACCCGGCGTGCAGGAACTCGCGGATGGCTCGCTCCTCCTCCATATGCGTTCCAACTACGGGGTTTATCGGGCTTTTGCCGCGGATTTGGAAAGTCCCTGGGAAGATTGTGGTCCCATCCCGGGTTTAAACGTTTGTATGGGGCCACAAACGATCCGAAGATTGCCGGGCTCAGATCGACTGGTGATGCTTTACAATGATCGAGGAACCACGCCGCTAGGCTCTCCCCTTCATTCCCTGCGCACCCCTTTGGCGGTGGCTTTTTCGGAGGATGCCGGCCGGAATTGGAAGTATGCTGGTAATCTCGAAGGGTCCGAAAAAAATTACTGCTATTTCAGTTTACTTTTCCACCGCGAGCGATTTTTCACCACCTATTATGAAAGCGTGGCCAGCGTTTTATCGAACGGCGTTCCCTCCCGGAGAAACTTGGCCTCATTCAAGTTTGGATCGGGGAGTTTAAAGGATAAGCATTAAGGCAAGGATCGGAGATTTCGCCCGCTCGAGAAATCAACCGCAGCGGACTTCATGCGCCCATTTCTCGTCCCGGCCTTCGCGCTTTACGAAGATCTTCATTACGGCTAAGCGACGAATTTCGGGGAGGCGAGAATACGGATGAGGAACGTGGTCGTCACAATGTCCGCGAGCTGACGCTACGTTTGCAGGCCTCATTTGAAAGCCTCCGGTTGCAAGCCGATTCCCCGGCGGACGACCTCTGGATCGGTGGCGAAAAAATCCTGGAGTTCCGCCGCGTCGCGCTTGTCCAACAATCCATCTGCCATGTAGAGCGGGTTGCCTTCCGGGTCCACCTGTTTCAACGCGGCGGCTCCGCGGAATTGGGGGTTGGCCGCGATCGAGGTGGTGGATCCGGTCTTTTTCTGCAATTCGGCGAGGGTGACGTAGAGCAGGGTGTCCGGCAGTTCGCCTGCTTTCACCGGGTTCAGACCGAAAGCGGAGATGACGCGTTCGTAGGCCTTGGCGTCATACAGCATGGCGACGTGGCGCTTATCGGCGGGGATCCGCAGGTAGAAGCAATTGTTTTCTTCCCGGAGAAATCGGACATCACTCAGTTCCAGCAGAGGCACGGTCACTTTGGTCGCCTGATTGTCCGTGATGATATTGTTCCGCAATGTGATGATTTCATCGGCATTGTTCACCCAGGTTCCCT
>JBDNGG010000451.1:0-3425 GCA_041689405.1 Terrimicrobiaceae bacterium
GGGGATTCCACCGAGGATCAAAGCGGTGCATTTAGAACAAAATGTTTAGAATAAAGTTGGGGCCCTGCCCGCAAACCCTTATGAAGTGGTGCAGCTGGAGGAGTTCGAATCCCCAACCTTCTGATCCGTAATCAGATGCTCTATCCAATTGAGCTACAGCTGCGTCTGTTGAGGAGGGGATATAAGCAGGGATCACGAGGGACGTCAAATGAGAAATCGCGAATTTGTGGTTTCGGTCGTTTCGCTAGCACTCGTGGTTGACCGTTTCGCGTCGGATTGTGCGGGGAGCGGTAGTCCGACGGGGTTTGCGACTGCTGCTGGTGATCGGGAATTGCATCGCAGCATACGAAATTTCGTGGTTTCTCGACGTAATCCGATTACCCGTATTTAGACATGGATGGAATTTCACTGCTTCAGGATTTTGCCGTTGTGCTCGTGGTGGCCGGCATTAGCGGTTGGATTTTCCGTAGGCTTGGCCTATCTGCGGTGGTTGGCTATTTAGTTGCGGGCATCATCATTGGCCCGTTTACGCCTCCATTTACGCTAGTGTCCAGCACCGAGCGGATTGAGACGCTCACGGATCTCGGGCTTGCATTTCTGATGTTTTTTGTCGGCCTGGGTCTGAGCTTCAAGCGGATCCGGCGATTGGGAATCGGTGTGGTTGCGGCGACAGCGATCACTGCGTTCGGTGTGTTTCATATTTCCCAGGTTTTCGCCGGGCTTCTGGGATGGAACGAAACAGTGGGATTCATTTTTGCAGCGATGCTGATGGCATCGAGTTCGGCTATTATCACGAAGATGCTTGCGGAGTCCGGCCTTACCCATGAGCGTTTCGCCCAGAATGCGCAGGGCGTTACTGTGCTGGAGGACATTGTTGCTATTGTTTTGCTGACCATCTTGGGCGCCCGGTTACAGATCGGGGAAGCAGAGCCGCGCGCCGTGGGCGATACGCTGTTTTTGCTGGCGGGATTTACGGCGATTGTCGTGGTGGTGGGGCTTGTTTTTGTGCCTAGGCTTTTGGAACGCTTTGGGAAGGCAACAGATTCGGACCTCGTATCGGTGCTGGTTTCAGGGCTGGTTTTTATTGCGGGTGTGGCATCCATCGAGGCTGGGTTTTCGGTTGCCTTGGGAGCATTTTTGTTTGGCGTCGTGATTGCTGAAACTCGATTTAAGGCTCAAATCGAAAAATCTCTGGGTGGGACGCAGGATATGTTCAGTGCGATATTCTTCGTCGCGATTGGGATGCTCATCGACGTTCAGGCTTTTGTGGATAATGCAGGCTTGATTCTCGGGATTGCGGCTTTTGCAATTGTGGTCCGCACGGTTGCAGCCACCGTGGGATTTGTGGCAACGGGAAACCCACTGCCGCTCGCGATCGGATCCGCGGTGGTAGTGACCCCCATCGGAGAATTTGCTTACGTGATCGCCCAGTTGGGAGTGGGTGCAAAAGCGGTGCCGTCATCGTTTTATGCAGTCGCCGTCGGTGTATCGATTGTGACTGCGGTGTGTGCGCCTTTTTTTGCGAAACGGGCAGAATGGATCGGCTCGAAGGTGGAGCGTTGGCAGCCCCGGTGGCTCGAGCAGTCACTGACGAGATATCGTAGATGGCTGGACGGCGCGGCGCTCGCGTTTGACCGAAACAATGTATGGCGTCTTACCCGCCGTCGCTCCGGGATCATACTCCTGCAAATTGTGTTGTTAGGGGGCGTATTTGGGTTTGCGAAGCAAGTGGAATCCGGGCTGAGTCATTTGCTTTCGCGCGCAGGCTATGGGCTGCCCGGCTGGGATCTGGCATACTGGCTGGTGTTTTTGGTCCTGGCGATTGGCCTGCTCGTGGCGACATGGAACAGCCTGCAGACGCTGTGCATCGTGTATGCGGAGGCGCTCACCATGCGTTCAGATAACCCAGACCGGAATCGGGTGCTTGTTTTGTTTTTCCTTCAGACTATCGCAGCCGCTGCGCTTGGCGCAGGGGTGTGGGTTGGCTCACCAATTCGGGCTGCCACGCCGATAATTGGTGCAGCGATCTTGGTAATTCTCGGATTTTTATATTTTGTCCTTCGCCGTCAGTTGGGTGCAATGGGAATTCGTATGGAAGGCCGCCTCTCGAACACTGCGGGCGTTCCTGGGCGCCGGAGTCGGGTGTCGTCTCTTGCGTCGGGAGATGGTCCCAAAAACTGGGACATGGACGTGGTCGAGTTTGAAATTCCGGAAGGGGCCGCTTGCGCAGGCAAAACGCTCAAAGAACTCGCGATCCGTCCCAGCCTTGGATGCTCGATATTGGAGATTGACCGTCAGGGTTATGTGCTGGTCCGCATTCGCCCGGATGAAATGCTGTATCCCGGGGACCGGTTGCTGCTATTTGGAATGCCCTCTCAGATCGAGCAGACGCAGGCGTTTCTTATGCTTGAAGGTAGGGTCGAAAAGAATGCGAAGTCCGATTTCGAGGAGGCGATTCTCGATACGGTGATCGTTCCTGGAGATGCAAAAATCATCGGTACGCGTCTTGCCGATGCGGGAATTTTTGAGGCAACCGGCATCCAGATCGTGGGCGTCGAGCGTGAAGGAAAGCGGACGATGAATCCTTCGGGAGAAGAGTCTGTCCGAGCTGGGGACCGTCTTTTGATCATGGGCAGTACGGTAGAAATCCGGATGTTCCAAACTTGGATGTGTCCGTGATCGCGGGTGCTTTGGATTCCGTCTGCAAGGTTGGGTCTCCCGTGCTTGCGTTGGCTCCGATGCAGGATGTTACAGACTTTGCGTTTTGGAAGCTGATGGCATCGTACGGCGGTGCCGATGTGTATTTCACGGAATATTTTCGGGTGACTCAGGATTCACGTCTGGATCGCGATATTCTTCGCTCAGTAACGGAAAATCCGACGGGGCGGCCAGCCATTGCCCAAATGATTGGCAATGATATCGACGCGATGGTGCGCACGGCCAAGGAGCTTCAAAAACATGCTGTTGCCGGCATCGACCTCAACCTTGGATGTCCTGCGCCCGTGGTTTATCGGAAATGTGCAGGAGGCGGATTGCTTCGCGATCTGCCTCGTATCGATAGAATTCTTGCCGCCCTGAGACAGGCCATCACGGAGGTTCCCTTCACGGTAAAAACGCGGGTGGGATTTGATCACCATTCCGAGTTTGAAGCCCTTCTTCAGGTGTTTGCGAGGCATCCGATCGACATGCTTACAATCCACGCGCGCACGGTGCGGGAGGGATACTCGGATGTGGTGCATTACGACCGGATTCGGCAAGCCACCGACGCGCTGGATATTCCGATCCTTGCCAATGGAAGCGTTGATGGTCCAGAGAGCGCGCTGGAGATTCTCGCAACGACCGGGGCGAGGGGTCTCATGATCGGACGGGGCGCGATCCGGAATCCGTGGATGTTTTCGCAGATTCGATCGGCCGTAAAAGGGGAA
>JBDNGG010000452.1:0-5519 GCA_041689405.1 Terrimicrobiaceae bacterium
AAATGGCCGGTACCGCGTCTTCCTAATTGGCTCGAAAGGGTGAATCGGGTGGTGAGCGAAAAGGAGGCAGAGCAGTTGAAGCGTTGCATCACCAGAGGCCAGCCCTTTGGTGATGCCGGTTGGGTCGAAACAACCGCACGTCAATACAACCTTAAATCGACACTACGAAAACGAGGCCGACCACGCAAGTTTATCCATGCCGCCAATTAGGCTCCTGACCCTTTATCCTCGCTTTCGTCGAAAGTTACTCGCGCGACGACCAACCGCGCTGCGGCCCCTTGCGCCCCGTCATCCCGCAAGTCGTCCATAAATTCCTCGACTGCGGCAACCTCGACCGCCGCTTCGCCAAATACGGCACTTGAAGCCATTGAAGTTTTCCCGCAGGTGCCATAGGCTGCCCGCGTGTTCACGCAATTGCACAGACTTCCGCCAACGCCGGTGCGGTCAATCAAACTAGCCTGTCACTTGTGTCAAAAGTGAGGACTGACCCCTTTATGAAATTTCTCTCGCTGAAACCGACCGCCCTCGTCCTGGCCAGCCAGTTGCTTTTCGTCGCCGCCACGGCCGCCGCCGAACCGCTCGATTATTCCGTCAGTTGGGTCGGAAATTCCTTTTCCGGCGCGAGCAACAAGTGGGTCCAGAACTTTTTTATCCACACCGGAGTTCAGCCCGACGGCACCGTGAACACGTGGAGTCACTGGGACGAAGGCGGAAAGAAGTTCGGCGTTTACAAAAACGGCGACGTGGTCGGCAACACGAACGTGAACCCGAACAGTCTGGAGACGCGCGACCAACAGGGTCGGCTCTGGAAGCTGAACGTCGAATACACCGATCCAAAGCACCAGGAATGGGAATTCAAACCGAAGGGTATCACCTGCGCCGGCGCGGCGGTGACGTTTCCAGGACTGTTCCAACCGATGGCGATTGCGATGGCGAACGACGGCTCGCTGATGATTGGCGATTCCGGAACGGGCCCCTGCCAGCAGGTGTTGCTCTATGACGTCGCGGACATCGCAAAGCCAAAGCTGGTGAAGACGTTTGGAGACTACGGCGGCATCGGTTCCGGCACGCCCGGCCAGATTACGCCGAAGAAGTTATGGGGCATTCGCGGGCTCGGGATGGACGCGAAAGGGAATCTCTACGTCGCGATGAGCGAGCAAGGTTCGGTGCTGCGTTCGTTTGCTCCAGACGGCAAATTGCTCTGGGAAGTGCACGGCGAGTTCTTCTGCGATCTTGCGGTGGCCGACCCGTCGAACAATGCGGCGGATGTTTGGGGCATTCAGGAACGCTACGCGATGGACTGGTCAAAACCGGCGGGCGCGGATTCCAAGTGGATCAGCTACACGCTGGATCGTCACAAGTATCCGAACGATCCGCGCGGGCTCATGCACGTGAAACAGCAGGGCGAACACGGCCTGACGTCGCCGCAGATTGTTTACCTCGAGGGCAAACGGTTCATGTTCGTCGGTGGCATGTTCGCCAGCAACTTCATCAACATCTTCCGCTTCGATGGCGAGATCGCGGTGCCGTCCGGACTGATCATGCAATGGGGCAATAATCTCTACAACACCGACCTCAAATGGCCGCCGAACAAACCGGAAAGCAAAGCCTCTATCTGGCGCGACCTCAACGGCGACGGCGATTATCAGGCGAACGAGTTCGCGGCAAACACGGACCGCGTGAATCCCGGTCCGTTTCATGTCGATCAAAAGGGCAACATCTGGATGGCCTACGGTTTCTTTCGCTACGATTTCCAGGGACTCGATGAACAAGGCAACCCGATTTATTCCGCCGACAAGATCACCGTGCTCGACAAGCCCAAGGGCGTAAAAAAGGTCGCCCGTGTCGTTTATCTCGACGACACGGACACGTTGATCGTCGCGGAGGAAGGCAGCGACATGCGCCACATTAGTCGCGTCTTCATCTGCAAGGACTATCTGACCGGGAATCGCGAAACCGTTTCGTTCGCGCCCGGTGCGGGCACTGAAGCCGCGTGCGTCACGGCGGCGGGCGACTACGCGTTCACCGGCGGCTGGAAAGAACGGGGTCGCATCTGGGTGAACCGCCTGAGCGACGGTGCAGAACTCGGCGTGCTCGAACCCGGCCCGACGGTCGGCGGCGTAAACAACACCGGCTGGATCGATCTGCTGACCGGCATCAATGCCTTCCGCCGACAGGACGGCGAATACCTGGTGTTCGTCGAAGAGAACTACAAAGCCAAATCCCTCATCTATCGATGGCGTCCTGGCGCGCCAGCGGAGGACCGCGAGCCGCAAGGAAGCACGCAGCACCGATAATGCCCCAACGAATCCTTTCTCGCCTGATCGCTGAACCGCGAAGCGTCCAGAAAGCAAATTCCTATCAGTAACATTTCAACTATGAAAACTCGCATCCATCTTCTCGCCTCGATCGCTTCAATCCTCACCGGGTTGACGTTTATGACCATGACGTTGCTCGACGCGCCGTCGGCATTCGGTGCCGAGCCGCCATCTGCGCCTCAATCCACCGGCCTGCCCGTCACGCTCTCGCTGGATAAACCCGGCTACGTCACTGCCGTCATCGAGCGTGCGGATGGCCGGCGCGTCTTCAATCTGGCCAGCGAGGTGAAGGCTCAGGCGGGACCACTCACGTTCAACTGGGCTAATATTGCTAATTTAAGCTCTGCGACCACAACCATAACTATGCAAGCTAGTAATGTGAGCATAACAGCTACACAAAGACCTCGTTACATGGCATTGACTGACATCACAGGTGATCCTGACGATCAACAGTCTTTGGTACGTTTGATGGTGTATGCGAATGATATAGAAATTGTTGGTATTTTGCTAGCGCCATTTGGTTCCATGAGCGGAGCAGAAAGTGCCACTCATTCCGTAATTAGCGGTTACGAACAGGTTCGACCAAATCTGTTATTGCACGATGATAGATATCCAACGGCCGATTATCTACGTAGTGTTGTCAAAAAACATCGTTCGTATCCTGATGGTCACGGTGATTTTGGTCAGGGTGCAGGCGTATGGCAGGATCATGTAGGAGCGGGCAAATCGACCGAAGCGTCGAACTTCCTAATTCAAGAACTAGAAAAGGATGATCCGAGACCATTGTGGTGCGGCATCTGGGGTGGACCAGTAGTGCTTTCCCAAGCGTGCTACGATATCTGGAACAGTGGAAGAACTGAAGCTAGAAAAATTGAGTTGTTAAATAAGATTCGAGTATGGGATGTTCTTACACAGGATGCTAGTTACTTCTATGTAGAACAGTACCTGTCACAATACGTACACTGGTGCAAGTCAGATACATCATGGATTGGTATGTACAAATTCGATTTTCCTGGTGCGCCTAACAGCAACTGTGATTTGTCTTGGGCAAATGCCAACATAGTTAATAACCATGGTGCACTTGGAACAAAATATCCTGCTTCGGCATCAGGTCCTTCAGGTGTCAAAGAAGGAGATACTCCTTCCTATACATTCTTAATTCCCAATGGTCTCAACCCTGATTTTGTAGAGGATTGGGGAAGTTGGGGTGGACAGTTCAAGCGTTCGGGCGGTCAGTCTGCCAAATCAGGATATGGCCAGAGTGGCGCAGGACCAACTAGATGGACAGATGAAGAGAACGCACCGTTGGCTGGAGGAGAGAGTTGGCTCAAGAGACTCACAGCGGTTGCTCGTTGGCGTGATGATATGAACCGTGATTTTGCAGCTAGAATGGATTGGTGTGTGATGGACAAGTCTGGCGCAAACCATAATCCAATGGCGGCATTCAACGGTGACAAGTCATTAAATGTAGTATATTTGAATGCAAGTGCTGGTCAAACTGTTCAATTGAGTGCAATAGGATCCTCTGACCCAGACGGAAATACAATTTCTTATCGTTGGACGCACTACTTCGAGGCGGAAAAGAGTTCTGGAAAAGGGTTCTACAATAACGGATCAGAGATATCAATTAGTAATTCAACTTCTATGAACGCTAGTCTTACAGTGCCGTCTTCAGCTGCAGGCAAGAACATTCATGTCATTCTTGAAGTTGCTGACAACGGCACATGGAACATGAAGAGCTACCGTAGAATTATCATCAAAGTAAGCACTTGAGCAGAATTAATAAGCCCAGAGCCTGCCATGGCAGGCGCTTTGAAATCCGCCCGATCAAATATCTGACCTTCGCCGCGTTCGCTGAACATCGCACCCGTGCCGGCAATGATCGCCACGGGCACCGCGATGTCATCCTCCCCCTCATCCCAGCGCCAGATCACCATGTATTGTCCCGGAAGTTGGAAAACCTTCCTTTACCATAAATGAGGACGAAATGGAGATCGGCATGGGAATTCACGGAGAACCTGGCATACGCAGGGGGAAACTTAAACCTGCCGATGAAATTGTTGATGAAATGCTTTTCCCTGTCCTGAATGACCTGCCGTATCAGGAAGGCGATGAGGTATCAGTCCTGATCAATGGCTTGGGTGCAACCCCAAAGGAAGAGTTGTATATAATGTACAGAAGAGTAGCCCGGGTTTTAGCGGAAAAAAAAATTCGGGTATTTAAAGTTTATATTGGTGAGTTTGCCACAAGTATGGAAATGGCAGGTGCATCCATCTCTCTTCTGAAACTTGATGATGAATTGAAGAACTTACTTTCGAAGCCGGCTTATACTCCGTTTTTCGAACAAAAACAATTATAAAATGATCAGCATGGATATTTATGGCTTGAAGAGTGCATTCAACTGCCTGAAAAAAATAATGGATAAAAACCGTGAAACCCTGATTGAACTTGATAGTGTTATGGGCGATGGGGATTTAGGAATTACCATGCAAAAAGCTTTTACATCTGCCCAGGCGGAAGCTCAAATTTTCGAAAGTGAGGAACCCGGAGATTTGATGATTAAAATAGGAATGAAAATATCCCAGTCTGCCCCTTCGACCATGGGTACACTTCTGGCCAAGGGGTTTATATCAGGGGGCAAATCGATACCAGAAATTAAGACCTTGTCCCTGAGTAATCTTGCCGTCTTTTTTAGGGCATTCACACAAGGAATAATGGATGCCGGAAAAACAAAACCCGGGAATAAAACAATTGTGTACGCTTTGTATCCTGCATCAACGGCGATGGAAAAAGCATCAGCTGAAAATAAATCATTGGCTGAGGGAATCGAAAGTGCATATTTGGAATCACTAAAAGGCGTTGAAAATACTAAAAGCATGAAAGCTCAACATGGTAGAGCCGCCTATTATCAAGAGAAATCAATTGGGGTTATAGATGCCGGAGCCAAAGTAGGATCCCTTATTTTTGAAGGTTTTTATCTTGCTGTCAGTGAATAATACAGATTATTTGGCTCCATAATGAATGTAACCGGTTCGTTGTTGGCAACATGGTGGTGAAATAAAACCAAAGGAGAAGAAGATATAAACTGGTCGAAAACAATTAATCTAAAAACCGATGAATAAAAATGTAATTTTCTTATTGCTGTTTGTATTTTCGCTTGTTTGTATTTCGTGCAATTCGAAAAAAGTAGAAGTAAAACAC